>DAINBM010000198.1:0-5557 GCA_036732965.1 Caulobacteraceae bacterium
GTAGAGGGAACTGGCCGGGGCCGGCTCGGCCACGAAGGTGCCGTCCGCAGTGAGCTTGTCGCGCCACGATCCGCGGACGGGCGTCTGCAGATAGAGCCAAAGCCCCCTGGCCGCCGCGGCGACCTCATCGGCACAGGCCGCGCGTTCGGCAGCCGTCTCCGCATGCTGCCCCAGGATGGCGGACGCCTTGATCCGCTCGGTCTGGGGCCAGAGGCGGGCCCGGTTGCTGACCACGGCCAGATCGGTGGAGATCGCGTCGATGGCCACGCCCCGGACGGGATCCACCCCGGACGCCACCCCCAGGCTGTGCATCCGCCGGGCGGCCGCGGCCGCATCCTCCCGCCCGCGCAGCTTCGCCCAGCGCATCAGGAGCCAGGCCCATTCGAACAGGTGACCGGGCTCGACGAGCCGACCGTCGGCCCCGGCGGCGGGTTGCCATTGGGCATCGAAGAACTCCCGCAGCGCGCCCGTGGCCGGATCGATGAACCGGGTCAGGGCCAGTTCGCCGATGGCGTCGGCCTGCGCCGTCCAGCGCTTCGCCCGGGGATCGGCGCCCATCACCGATTCCCAGGCCAGCGACGCCTCGAACAGGTGCATGTGGGCATTGGCCTGATAGGGATGGGCGTCCCGCTCCAGAAATCCGCCGGAGGGATTGCGCCAGTCCGCCAGAAGCTGGTCGTGCAGTTGCTCCGCGGCCCGGGCCTGATGCTCGGCGTCCAGCCCGATCCCCGCCGCCGCCGCGAGGGCGAACAGGCAGAAGGCCTGATCATAGAGGATCACGCTGTCGTCCAGCGGGGCCCCGTCCGGGGTCAGGGTGGCCCGGATCAGGCCGTCCGGCCGCAGGAACCGCGCCGCCATGAAGTCGAGGCCATGGGCCGCGGCCTCGCGCCAGGGCCCGGCGAGCCCCGCCTCCGCCGCCGTGGCATAGACATAGATCTGGCGACCGATGACCCGGGCGCGGCGGTTCTGACCCGTGGGCTTGCCGTCCTCGCCCAGGGACTCGTGGAACCCGCCGCCCACATGGTCCGCCCCCTCCCGCCACCAGAGGGGCAGCGCATCGTCGGCCAGCCAGTCCAGAAGTGTCGGCATCGGCCGCTCCCTTCGTCTCGAATCCCGGATCCTGGGGCGTGAGCTAGCATCTTCCCTTGACCGGCGGGTTAAACCCCGCGTGATCCCCGGCAAAATTCGCTCCGGTGTGTCGGGGACGATCTGCTATGGGCACGTCATGACCCCGCCGTCCTCCCCGCCCCTGCGTCGCGGTGCCGTGATCTTTGATCGCGACGGCGTCCTGAACCATGAGGTGGGCTTTGCCCATCGCCCGGACCAGATCGTCTGGATCCCGGGTGCCCTGGCGGCGGTGAAGGCGGTGAACGAGGCCGGGCTCTTCGCTTTCGTGGCGACCAACCAGTCCGGGGTGGCCCGGGGTCTCTACACCGAGGCCGACGTGATCGCCCTGCACGCGTGGATGAACGCGCAACTGGCGGAGATCGGCGCCCATGTGGACGCCTTCGTCTACTCGCCCTATCACCCGCAGGCCCCACTGGAGGCCTATCGCCGGGACAGCGACTGCCGCAAGCCGGGCCCGGGACTGATCCGGCAGCTGCTCAGCGCCTTTCCCGTTGACCCCGGCCGGACCTGCCTGATCGGCGACCGGGAGACCGACATGGCCGCCGCCCGGGCCGCAGGCATCACCGGCGTGCTGTTCGAGGGCGGCGACCTCGGCGCGGCCGTTGCCCCCGTGATCGCCCGTCTCACGACCTGAGCGCACCACCGGCCGCGATCATGGCCCCCCGCTCCTCCGCGGTCAGAACCCGCCAGCGGCCCTCCGGCAGGTCGCCCAGCTCCAGTGGTCCGATCCGGGTGCGCAGGAGATCGGTCACCCGAAGCTCCACCAGCTCGCACATGCGCCGGATCTGGCGGTTGCGCCCCTCGTTGAGGACGAACTTCAGCACCTGCTCGCCGGCGAAGCTGACCCGGGCCGGGCGCAGCTGCCGACCATCCAGGGCAAGGCCGTGCCGCAGGAGGCCCAGCCGCTGCGAGGTGATGCGCCCCTCCACCCGGACGATGTACTCCTTGTCCATCTCGGAGTTCGGGCCGATGACGGCCTTGGCCAGCACACCGTCCTCGGACAGGACCAGAAGGCCCCGGCTGTCCATGTCCAGACGACCCACGGGCGGCAGGCTCATCTTCGCGTCGGGGATGAAGGGGGCCTCGCCCACGAGGGTCCTGGCCGTCAGCAGCCGCACGGCAGGGATCAGGCCCGGCTCCGGCTGGCCGGAGACATAGCCCACAGGCTTGTGCAGAACGACGGTCAGCTTCGCTTCCAGCCGCGCCGCGCCCCGGTCCGCCAGGGTCAGGGTCTGCCCCCGGGAAATCTTGCGCCCCACATCCTCCACCCGGGTCCCGTCGATGGACACCAGACCGTCGGCGATCAGGCCCTCGGCTTCCCGCCGCGAACAGACACCGGACTGGGCCAGCCAGCGATTGACCCGCTGGGGCTCGTCCTCGTCATAGGTGCGGGTCCAGCTCATGCCGACCTCGCCAGGATGTCAGGAGTGATCTGATCGATCCGGGTGACCCCGGCCAGGGCCATGGCCACCTTCATCTCGGCGGAGAGCAGCGCGAGCACCCGGGCGACCCCCGCCTCCCCGTCCACCGCCAGGGCATTCACCCAGGCCCGGCCGATCATCACCCCCTGCGCGCCCGAGGCCAGCATCCGGACGACATCGAGACCGGACCGGATGCCTCCGTCAGCCAGCACCGTCAGCCGGTCCCCGACCGCCTCCCGCACGGCCGGCAGGGCCCGGATGGTCGACGGGGCTCCATCCAGCTGACGGCCCCCGTGGTTGGAAACGACGATGCCGTCCGCCCCCAGACGCACGGCCTCCTGCGCATCCTCCGGATCCAGAATGCCCTTGATGATCAGCGGCCCGTCCCACTCGGCACGGATCCAGTCCAGGTCCGCCCAGGTGATGGAGGGGTCGAAATTGGCCGAGACCCAGCCGAAGAAGTCCAGCAGCCCGGTCCGCCCCTTCAGCATCGGTGCCACGTTGCCGAGGACATGCGGGCCGCCCATCAGGCCCACGTCCAGGGCCCAGCCGGGGCGCTGGGCGATCTGCCACATCCGCCGCGCGGCACCGGACAGCCCGGCCGCTCCGGCCAGACCCGAGCGCAGATCGCGGTAGCGGGCCCCGGGAACCGGCAGGTCGACGGTGAACACCAGCGCCGAGCATCCCGCCTCCCGCGCCCGGGCCAGAAGGTCACGCATGAAGCCCCGGTCCCGCAGCACATAGAGCTGGAACCAGAAGGGCTTCGTCGTGGCGGCCGCGACCTCCGCGATCGGGCACACGCCGACCGTGGACAGGGTGAAGGGAACGCCCGCGGCCTCTGCCGCCCGGGCCGCCTGGACCTCGCCCCGCCGCGCATACATGCCCGCCAGCCCCACGGGGGCCAGGGCCACCGGCAGGGCCAGGGACTGACCGAAGAGCGCGGTCTGCAGGTTCACGGAGGACACGTCCCGCAGCACCCGCTGGCGGATCTCGAGGTCCTGCAGATCCGACACGTTCCGGCGCAGAGTGGTCTCGGCGTAGCTGCCGCCGTCCAGGTAATCGAACAGGAACCGGGGCACCCGGCCCCGGGCGACGGCGCGATAGTCAGTGATGGCAGCGGCCTTCATCGCGGGGGCTCCAGGTCAGACGGTCCCGTGGGTCTAGCGCGGTTCGGAGATTGCGCAACAGGGGTGGTGGTCCCGCGCGGCGGCGGCATCACCCAACATCCCGACATCCTGCGAACTCCCGACGAAGATCGGCGATGTCCTGGTCACACAGACGCTGGAGGATCGACGGCGAGGGTCCGTCATAGGGAGGGAGAAAACACAGCTCCAGTCCCCGTCGCGCGAATGCGGCAGGATCGTAGAGGCCCACCCCTCCCGGGGCATTGACATAGCGCGAGGCACCGACCCGCGTGGCGATCTCCAGGATCCTGTCCTGGCCGCGCAGCGTGCCGGGCACAGCCAGTTCACTGGACCGGACCACGTTCCAGGGCAGTCCGAGGAGTGAACAGCTGAGCTTCAGCAGGTCCACGATATAGTCGACAGGCGTGGGCCCGAGGCACCGCATCGCCGAGGCGAGCTGCATCGCGGCCTCGTGGCGGCTCGCCAGCGGAAAGGGCGCCTGCGCCGCCTGCCAGCGCGCCTTTGCATCGGAGGCGAACACCAGGTCCCGGATCGACGTCTCCACAGGCGCATGGGCCAGCGGCAGCGTCAGCCACTGCGGATGCCCCTGACGGTCGGTCAGTTGATTGCGGTGGACATAGCCGCGTCGGGGAAACTGCACGCAGTCATAGATGACGAAGAGGTCCGTGCTGGCGAACAGCCGGAAGTACCCCGCATAGGGCAGGAAATAGGGCTGCATGATCGCCACGGACAGACCGCGGGCGGTGGCCACGGTCAGGCTCCGTCCTGCGGAAACACACCGGCGATGTCATCGGCCCTCGGGAAGTCCGGCACGATCAGCTCGGTCTGGTAGGAATACCTGTAGGGCGTGGGATAGTCGTGACGGACATAGCTGGGCTCGTCGGCGTTGTTGAAGCGCACGCTGAAGGCAATGCGCAGCCCCCCGTCGCCCCGCTCGCCCGTCCGATGCACGAGAAAGCTCGAGAAGACCACGAAATCGCCGGGGGCGAGTTCAAGGCCGATGAACTCGGCGGCGTCCAGCCTGGGATCACACACGGTCGGCGTCATGATGTGATCGGCCGTCGGGCAGAGCCCCCAGAGGTGCGACCCCGGCACCACCTCCAGGGGGGAGCGATCGAGGGATGCGGTCGTGGTGGGGGCCCAGATGACCACGCTGTCCAGACTGCCCTGCATGGACCGCCAGTCCTGATGGGCGGGCGACTTGTGGTACCCTCCGGGGATCCGGATGTCGTCCGCGACGATATGGTTCGACAGCCGGGTGGAGATGACCGGAAACGAAAGACCGAGCCCCTCCAGCACCGCGAAGATGGCGGGCTCAGACATCAGGGCCTGGGCGCTGGGCAGCATCTGGGTGAGCCGGGCGGCCGAGATGTAGGCCCCCACATCCACGGCCAGCAGGCGTCGCGCATTTTCGTGAAAGGCCGAGGCGTCCCGCCCGGGATGTGCCTCCAGTCCCCTCGCCCGCAGCGGCGCGGCGAGGATCCGCGCCATGTCGCCATTGACCCGCTCGATCCGGGCCGGATCCAGCGCCTGGCGCACGACGAGATAGCCCTCTCTCAGGTATCGCGCGCGATCGATCGGATGGGATCCCGTCATGGTGCTCCGGCCTCGCAGATCGCAAAGAGGCTCGCACACAGGTCCGGATACCGGGCACCGAGTGCGTAGCAGCCCTCAAGATAGTCGTCACCGATGACGCCGGCCCGCATCATGGCGTCGAACTGGAAGTTGGCGAACGGCTTGAAGAACACCCCGCCCTCCACCACGGGCCGAAGCCGGGCCGCCTCGAGATGGCCGAGCAGGGATGCCCGATCATAGGTGCGGCGGTGACCATGGTTGTGCTCGCCCTCCGTCACCGCCGTCGGC
>DAINBM010000199.1:0-5539 GCA_036732965.1 Caulobacteraceae bacterium
CCCCCTGTGGCTGGCCATGAGCCACCAGATCTTCGCCGTGGTGGTATTGACCTGGTCGATCCTGCTGGCGTGGCGGGCCCTGCGGAATTGAAAGAGTCGGGAATAATTGCGGTATTATATTACCTTTTTTGATTTATTGAACAAAAACAACGTTCTGTCGGGATTTTGAGGAATCTGTTCTGTTGACATGCGCGGCATGTCCCCCTAGACACCGCGCTTCCGTTGTTCGCACGTCCATCCGGGCGTGCCTGCGACCTCATCATCTGGATGACTTTCGATGCAAAAGACCACGGTTTCGCTGAAGCCGGCGGACGTTGAGAAGAAGTGGATCGTGATTGACGCCGAGAACGCCGTTGTGGGCCGCCTCGCTTCCTTCATCGCCATGCGTCTTCGCGGCAAGCACCGCCCCGACTACACTCCCCATGTGGACTGCGGCGACTTCGTCGTCGTCGTGAACGCCGACAAGGTGAAGTTCACGGGCCGCAAGCTCGACCAGAAGACCTACTACTGGCACACCGGCCATCCGGGCGGCATCAAGGAGCGGACGGCGGGCAAGATCCTCGGCGGCCGTTTCCCGGAACGCATCCTGATGAAGGCGGTGGAGCGCATGCTCCCCAAGGAAAGCCCCCTGGCCCGCAAGCAGCTGACCCATCTGCGGGTCTATGCCTCGGCCGAGCATCCGCACGAAGCCCAGGCCCCTGAAGCCATCGCGTTCGCCGACCTGAACGCCAAGAACGTTCGGAGCCAGTAATCATGTCCGACACCCCCCAGACGGAAGCCGCCACCGGCTTCGACGCCCTGAAGGGCCTCGGCACCGTTGCCGCCGAATCCTCGGCGCCGAAGGAACCGCAGATCGACAAGTATGGTCGCGCCTATGCGACCGGCAAGCGCAAGAACGCCATTGCCAAGGTGTGGATCAAGCCGGGCTCCGGCAAGATCACCATCAATGACCGGGACCAGACGGTGTATTTCGCCCGTCCGGTGCTGCGCATGATGATCGCCCAGCCGCTGGCCGTCTGCGACCGCTCCACCCAGTTCGACGTGGTCGTCTCGGTGAAGGGGTCGGGTCTGTCCGGTCAGGCCGGCGCGATCCGTCACGGCATCTCCAAGGCGCTGACCTATTACGAGCCGGGCCTGCGTCCGGTGCTCAAGCCGCACGGCTTCCTCACCCGCGACAGCCGCGTGGTCGAGCGCAAGAAGTACGGCCGTGCCAAGGCCCGCCGGAGCTTCCAGTTCTCCAAGCGCTAAACCGCTCGGTATCTGCGATATCGGAAGGGGTGCTTCGGGGAACCGAGGCACCCCTTTTCGTTTGTCCTGTTGCGATCTGTTGAGGAAGGCGAGCATGCCCGTTCAGGTGTTCATCGATGGCGAAGCCGGGACCACCGGCCTGCAGATCCGCGCCCGGCTGGCGTCCCGGTCCGACGTGGCCCTGATCCAGTTGCCGGATCATCTGCGCAAGAGCCCCGCAGCCCGTCGCGATGCGTTGAATGCCGCTGACTTTGTCATCCTGTGCCTTCCGGACGACGCGGCGCGGGAGGCGGTCGGCCTGATCGACAACCGCACGACCCGGGTCATCGATGCCTCCACTGCGTTTCGCACGGCACCGGACTGGACCTACGGCTTTCCGGAACTGTCCCCGGGCCAGCGGGCAGCGGTGCAGGCCGCGTCACGCGTCTCCAATCCCGGCTGTTATCCGACCGGTTTCCTGGCCCTGGTGCGCCCATTGGTGGCCGCCGGCCTCGTGCCCACGGACTGGCCGGTGACCGTGAACGCGGTGTCGGGCTATTCCGGGGGCGGCAAGGCCATGATCGCCGAGTTCGAGGATGTGGGCGGGGACACCTTTTCCCACGACGCCTTCCGGATCTATGCCACCCATCTTGGCCACAAGCATGTGCCGGAGATGCGTCTGCACGCCGGGCTGGACCATCCGCCGCTGTTCGCCCCGGCGGTCGGCCGCTATGCCCAGGGCATGATCGTGGAGGTTCCGCTGCAATTGTTTGCCCTGCCGGCCCGCCCCGGCGTGGATCTTGTGCGCGAGACCCTCCAGGCAGCCTATGCGGGGGAACGGTTCGTCACGGTCGCCACGGCTGAGGAAACCGCAGCCACCAAGGCCGTGCAACCCGAGGCCCTGAACGGAACCAACCAGCTCAGGCTCTACGCCTTCGGGGATCCGGTCGTGGGACAGGCTCGACTGGTGGCCGTGCTGGACAATCTGGGCAAGGGCGCGTCGGGCGCGGCGGTGCAGAGCCTGAACCTGATGGCGGGCTTCGACGAGGCCGCGGGCCTCTAGGGACACCCGGCGCGGCCTCAGGCCGCGTCGGAGCGGACCTTGACATAGGTTCCCGGCGCATCCCCCAACGGCGTCAGCGGGCCCCTGGCCGGATCGCGGGCGGGAACCATGGCCCCGGACAGCGGGGCCAGCCAGCCCAGCCAGTGCGGCCACCAGCTGCCCGGGTGCTCCACTGCGCCCGCCTGCCAGGCCTCGAGGGTGTCGGGGAGGGCGTCATTGGTCCAGTGCTGGTACTTCTTCGCATCGGGGTGATTGATCACCCCGGCGATGTGACCGGAGCCGGCCAGGGTCATGCGGGTCGGCCCGCCGAACAGCTTGGCGCCCCGAAAGACCGAGCGCATGGGGGCGATGTGGTCCTCGCGGCTGGCCTGCACATAGACGGGCTGGGTGATGGCACCCGGATCGAGGCGCACGCCGGCCAGTTCCAGGGTTCCCGCCGCCAGGGCATTGTCCTGGTAGAAGCGGCGCAGGTACTGCATGTGCAGGGTCTTGGGCATCCGCGTCTGGTCGGAGTTCCAGAACAGCAGGTCGAAGGGTGTCGGATCCTTGCCCATCAGATAGTTGTTCACGAAGAACGACCAGATCAGGTCATTGGCGCGGAGCATGTTGAAGGTCTCTGCCATGGCCGCCCCCGGCAGGACGCCACCGGCCGCATCCATGCGTCGCTCCAGGTCCTGCAGCCATTCCTCGTTGGTGAAGATCAGCAGGTCGCCCGCCTCGGCGAAATCCTGCTGGGCGGCGAAGAAGGTGGCGGAACGGATCGAGGTGTCGCCGGTCGCGGCCATGTGCGCCAGGGTGCAGGCGAGCGCCGTGCCACCGATGCAATAGCCGACCGTGTTGACCTGCTCCACGCCGCACTGGTGCTTCACCTGGCGGACCGCCTCGTAGAAGCCCTCGGCCATGTAGTCCTCGAGGGACTTGGTGGCGAGGCTCGGGTCCGGGTTCACCCAGGAGGTGACGAAGACGGTGATCCCCTGGGCCGTGAGCCAGCGGATCATCGAGTTCTCCGGCCGCAGGTCCAGGATGTAGAACTTGTTGATCCAGGGCGGGAAGATGAGGAGCGGGATCTCGTGGACTGTGTCGGTCGTGGGAGAGAACTGCAGCAGCTCGAACAGGTGATTGCGGAACACCACCTTGCCGGGTGCCGTGGCCACGTTCTCGCCGACCTTGAAGCGTTCGAATTCCGTCTGGCTGATGGCCAGCTGGCCGCCGCCGCGGGCGAGATCCGCGGCGAAGTTCTCGGCCCCCTTCAGGATGCTGGCCCCTTGCGTCTCCACGGCCTTGCGCAGGGCGGCGGGGTTGGAGATCAGGAAGTTGGACGGGGCGAAGGCATCGGTCAGGGCCTTGGTGAAGAACTCCACGCGCCGACGGCTCATGGGGTCGACGCCGTCCACGTGATTGACGAGATCGTTCAGCCAGTTGGAGGTCACGAGGTAGGACTGCTTCATCACATCGAAGGCGATGTTCTCGCGCCAGTCCGGATCGTTGAAGCGCTTGTCACCCTTGGCAGGTTCCACCACCGGCTCGACCTCGTGACCATAGATACGCCGGCTCGTGGCACTCCAAAGGGCCATGTAGCGATTGAACAGGTCGGCCTGGGCCCGCATCATGTTCTGGGGCTGGTTGGCCAGCTGGCTCATCACATCGGCCATGGCGGGGCCCACGTGGAACGGATCCGGCGACAGCGCAGCCGGACGCTCCGCCTGTCTCAGGGCGGACTCGGCAATCGCCCCCTGGGCGGTGACCGCGGCCTTGGCCAGATTGAGGGACAGGGCCTCCATCGTCCGCAGCTGTTCGGGGGTGAGCAGCGTGATGGGGTCGATGCCCAGGGGCGCGGTGCCCGCCTGCGCCCGGTGCGCAGCCTGTGCCTCCACATGGGCCTTCGCCGTCCGGGAATTCGCCTTCCTTGCGGCCTCGGAGAGTGCGAATTCCGGCGATGACGGCGCGCCGGCGGGTTTTGGAGCCTGCGCAGCGGCCTTGCGCGGGCGGCGGGTCGGTCGCGGATCCCCGCCCGCGGACGATTCGGTCGGCTTCGTCCGGGTTGCGGCTCTCGGCCCCTTTGCCGCACGAGACGTGGCCGTTCGGGCCGCATCGGCGTCCGGCTCGGCGGCAAACGCCTCCGGCGTGGCAGCCGTTGCCTTCGGGACGGCTGATTGGGTGCGGGACGGGGCCGCCTTGTCCGTCGGCCCCTGCGTTGCCTTCTTCGCCATGCGCCATCTCCGTGGGAGTCGGCACCAGCTTAGCACTCTTTGCATTGTGGTCGATGATCGCATAAGACCGGTTCAGGATGAATGACGCTTCAGACCTTCTGCGCCTCTTTCGATCGAGAGCCCTTGCCTCGGCCGCGACCCTGCTCGCTGTCGGGGGGCTGGTGTCCGGCTGCACCGACCTGCGGGAGGTTCTGTCCCTGGATCCGGGTGGCGTGACGCCGACGTCGCCGGTGGCCCGGCAGACGGTGGCCGCGTCCCGGGCCAGCTACCCCATGCCGCGCCTGGCGGACATCCCGCCCGTTCCGACGGGGCTGGTCCCGGCCGCAGACATCAAGGGATCGGTGGTCCGCCTGGTGGGGGACCGCCGGTCCGTGAATGCGCAGATCCTTGCTCTCCCGCCGGCCCCGACCGACACGGAGCGGTTTGTCGCCGGGACACGGGATGTCCTTGATGCCCGCGGCCTGACCCCGCCGCCGGCGGACCAGCCGGCCCGGACCGAAGCCTTCGCCAGCGACATCCGGTCGGCGCTGCAACCCCCGGCCATCCCACCGGAACCGCCGCCCCATCGCTGATCGCCGTTGAATGCGGTCTGCCTTCGGCGTCGCGCTCCCCACCTCCTCACGAAGCTCACCACCTGGACAGGACCTCATGGACTTAGCGCGGCGTACCGTAAGGATCGGACTGGCTGGCGTCGGCGTCGTCGGCCAGGGGCTGGTCCGGTTTCTCCAGTCCCATCCGGACTTCGCACCCGCGGGTGGAACCGCCGTCATCACGGGTGTGTCGGCCCGGGACCGGACCCGGGCACGGGACGTGTCGCTGGAGGACTATGCCTGGTTCGACGATCCGGTGGCCCTGGCCCTGTCCGATGACAATGATGTCTTCATCGAGCTGATCGGAGGCTCCGAGGGGCCGGCCCGGCGGGCAGTGGAAGCGGCTCTGGGCAAGGGCAAGCCGGTCATCACCGCCAACAAGGCGCTGCTGGCCGTCCACGGGTCCCAACTGGCTGCCCTGGCGGAGCGGACGGGAGCGCCTTGTTGGC
>DAINBM010000200.1:0-5538 GCA_036732965.1 Caulobacteraceae bacterium
GGTGCTGAGCTATTGCCAGACCCGGATCTTCTACACGATGGCCCGGGATGGTCTGCTGCCGAAGGCCCTGGCCGTGATCCACGACAAGTTCCGCACCCCCTGGATCGGGACCCTGTTCCTCGGCTGCTTCATCGCCGTGGCCGCAGCCTTCCTGCCCATCGATCTGCTGGGAGATCTCGTGTCCCTCGGTACGGCGCTGGCCTTCTCCATCGTCTGCCTGTCGGTGATCTATCTGCGCATCACCCACCCGGAGATGGAGCGTCCCTTCCGCGTCCCCGGGGGGATCGTCACGGCGGTCCTGGGCATCGTCTCCTGCATGGCGCTGGCCGGGTTCAATCTCTGGCCGATGATCGAGAAGGCGCTGGACCATGACCCGATCCCGCTGGAAATCCTCGTGGTCTACTGCATCATCGGCGCGCTCGTTTATGGCCTCTATGGCTATTGGAATTCCAAGCTCGGGCGCGGCGAGGAAGTCATCGAGGCCGATGCCAATCCCATGGAACCGCCCCGGCGTCACTAGACCGGGATCACCGCTCGCGTCCGTCCGAACTCTTCGGGCGGATGCGGCCCGGTGCCGGCGTTTGTTGCAGGCCGGACACGGCGCGGCCATGCCCGTTTCACAATGCCCCGGCCTAATGCTGAGATGATCGTGCCCCCCGCCCCTGCCCCTGACAGCCCCGCCGAGCCGGTATCTTCGGCGCACGTGCTGCTGGTGGATGACGATCCCGGCATACGCGACGTGATCTCGGACTTTCTCGGTCGTCACGGATTCACCGTCCGGGTGGCTGCGGACGGGACGGGCCTCGGACGGGCCCTGTCCTCCCAGCGGCCGGACCTGATCGTGCTGGATGTCATGCTGCCCGGAGAGGACGGCCTCAGCCTGTGCCGCAAGATTGCTGCGGCCGACGGACCGCCCGTCATCATCCTGTCCGCCATGGGGGACGACACCGACCGGATCGTTGGCCTCGAGCTCGGGGCAGACGACTATCTCCCCAAGCCGTGCAACCCCCGGGAACTGCTCGCCCGCATCAAGGCCGTGCTGCGCCGTCGGAACGAGGCGCGCGGGCTGCTCAACGTGTCCGCCACCTGTGAATTCGCGGGCTGGCGTTTCGACATGGTCCGCCGGGAACTGCGCTCGCCCGGCAATGCGGTGGTCAACCTGTCGTCCGGCGAGTTCTCGCTGCTGCGGGTCTTCGTGGAACGGCCGCAGCGCATCCTGACCCGGGACCAGCTGCTGGACCTGGCCCGGGGGCCGGAGTCCGAGGCCTATGACCGGGCCATCGACGTGCAGATCAGTCGACTGCGACGCAAGCTCAACGACGGTGACGGTGGCGGCGAACTGATCCGGACGATTCGCAATGAAGGCTACGTGTTCAACGCCTCCGTGGTGCGCCGTTGACCCAGGTCCCGCGTGCGACGCCGCCCCTGGCACGCCGGTGGCACCCGCCCCTGGCGACCCAGGTGATCGGACTGGTGGTGTTGTCGCTGATGGCCGCCATCGGCGTGCACGCGGCTGTGGCCCTGCTGATCCCGCCGCCCGCACCGGAGGTGTACCGGATCGGCGAGGTCGCAACCGCCCTGAAATCCCCGGGGCGGGACATCACGTCCCGGAACGGCCATCAACTGACGGCCCAGCGCCACGACGACATGGCCCGGGCCGACGGCCGGGACGACCACCCCCTCCGCCTCGAGCGCTGGCTCACCCGGGAACTGGCGACCCAACTGGGCGTCCCGGACGCCGCGGTCCTCGTGACCCTCCCGCCCAATGCGAGCATCTTCGGGCGGCGCTATGTCCACACCATGCGATCCCAGCTGCCCTCCGGTCCGGACGGGTCTCCGTCCCCCGCGCCCGCGGAACCCCGGTCCCCTCCGGGGCGTGCCGGGTCCGGCGAGGATGAGCACGATCGTTTTCACCGCCACGGCGACCCCTTCATCATTGCGCCCTTCATCGCGGAGCTCCGGGAGCCGGACGGCACATGGTCGTCGCTGAATGTCCATGAGACCGCCCCGTTCGCGGATTGGCGCCAGCGCGTCCTGCTGGGCTTCGGCCTGTCCATTCTGCTCCTGTGCCCCCTCGCCTATCTGTTCGCCCGCGGGCTGGCCGCGCCCATTGCGGGATTCGCGCGCGCGGCCGAGAGCCTCGGCCGGAACCCCGGCGCACCCGCCCTGGACGTGACCGGTCCTGCGGAGATCGCGTCAGCGGTCCTGGCCTTCAATCAGATGCAGGACCGGATCCGGCGGTATGTCCAGGACCGCACCGTTCTGATCGGATCGGTGGCGCATGATCTGCGCACGCCCCTCACCCGCCTGAGATTCCGGATCGAGGCGGCACCGGACGGCCTTCGGGACAAGCTCGCCGCCGACATCGACGAGATGGACGCCATGATCGCCGCGACCCTCGCCTTCGTCCGGGATGCGAGCCAACCCGCGGCACGGGAGAGCCTGGAACTGCGAGGCCTGGTCGCCTCGGTGGTCGCGGAGATGGCCGAGGTCGGTGCCGCGGTGACGCTCGAGCCGGGCGTTTCCCTGCGGATCGATGCCGATGCCCTGAGCCTCAGGCGTGCGATGGCCAACCTGATCGCCAATGCCGTCCGCTTCGGTACGGAGGCCCGCGTCCGGGTGGGCATCGACCCCCGGGGCACCCATGCCCAGATCGATGTCGAGGACAATGGCCCCGGTCTGCCCGACGGCGACCTCGACCGGATGTTCGAGCCCTTCGTCCGGATCGAGACCTCTCGGAACCGGGATACCGGCGGGGCCGGGCTCGGCCTTGCCGTGGTGCGGAGCGTGGCCCGCGCCCACGGCGGCGATGCGCAGCTGCTGAACCGCGCGGAGGGTGGGCTCTGTGCGAGGGTGCTGCTTCCGCTGGGCCGCAACACGTGACCTTCGAGGCATTGACATGAAACGCCCTCTCATCAGCCCAGCCCAGGGTGCCATCCTCCTTCTGGCCGGCGCCGGTCTGATCCTGTGCGCCTGCGCCACCGGTCCGTCGGCACCCGCCGCGCACGGCCGCGAGCACTTCAGGGAGATGGGCGGGGCGGACCCCATGGCGTTCGGCGGTGCCGATGGACCGGACGCCCGCAGGAGCAGCCTGAACGTCTTCATCAGTCCGATGGGCGAGCCGTTCAGGGCCCACCGGGACGAACCCTATCCGGTCGTGCGCTGGTTCGCGCGGGTGAACGCCAGCCATTCGGGGCGGATCACCGAGGCCGAATTCGTCGCCGATGCCGACCACTTCTTCGACACGCTGGACACCAACCATGACGGGGTGATCGACGGCTTTGAGATGGGCGACTATGAGCGGGTCATTGCGCCGGAGATCCAGCCCCGGATCCGGGGCCTTCGCGCCGGGGAGGGCATGGACCCCAGTCTCAGCTTCGATGAACACGAGGGTCAGTCCCGCCCCCGGGGGCGCGGACGGGCGGGTGGAGGAGAGCGCGGCGGGGGTGCGGATGGCCGGGCGCTGGCCGGTGACCTTTCCCGTCAGGGGGCTGCGATCTATGGCCTGCTGCCGGATCCGGAGCCCGTGGCCTCGGCCTCGGCGTCGCTGAACGGTCGGATCACCCGGGAGGAATGGCGCGATGCCGCCCGGCGCCGTTTCCAGCGTCTGTTGCCCGCCGGGCAGGACGCCCTCGCCCTCGACACCCTGCCGAGGACCCCGGTGCAGATCGTTCTGGAGCAACGGCGCCAGCGCGGCCCGGACCCGGCCCGCGCGCCGGGCCCCCGCCCGGAGTGATCGCCCTCAGGAGATCAGGCTGGCGATGATGTTGATCCCGAGCGCCAGCACCATGGTGTTGAACAGGAACGACAACAGCGCGTGGATGCTGACCAGGTTGCGGAACCGGGTATTGGCGATTCCGAAATCCGACCCCTGGCTTGTGGCACCGATGCAGATCGCCACATAGAGGAAGTCTCGGTAGGTGGTGGGCGCGTCTCCGACGAACTGGATCCCGCCAGCCATGCTGCGGTCCGTCTCCGTCCCACCGATCCAGCGATGCGCATAGTGCAGGGTGAACAGTCCCTGCACCACAAGCCAGCTCAGGATGAGCGTCGCCGCGGAGAGAAACAGCACCCCACCCGGTCCCAGCACATCATGGACCGGTGAACCGGCCTTGCCTTCCTTCAGGGCCATGATGATCGCCCCGAGACTGGCCGCCACCGCCGACAGGATCAGGCTGAAGAAGACGCCCCGGTTCTCGTCCTCGTCGGCCGCCCGGCGCCGCATGGTCTCTGCGTCGTCGAACAGAAGGGCATGATAGGTGGTCAGAACGAACCACAGGGCCGCGGTGTCCCACCCGACGAGCACCGAGGTTGCCGGACGGACGCCACCCTGGCGGGCCACCTGATCGGCCATGATCCCGATCAGCAAAGCCCCGATGGCTCGCCAGCGACACCGCAGGAGATGGATGAATCTTTGCATGTCAGGGCTTCCCTCGGCACCGGGTCCCGTTCCAGCGCCACAGGCTTGAATATCGGCTGATTCGCGTGGCGATGACCGCGATCGAGGCCATGGTGTCGCGATCCGCGGTCCGGATCGCCTCCCCCCCTTGCACCGGGGCGGATTGCCAGCAAGGTTGTCGACGGAACCGTTCGGGGATTGGGAGCTGCCTTTCGCATGTCGCGCCATTTCACACTGCTGATCCTCGCCGCCATGATCCTCGGCCTCGGGAGCGGCTGGGTGGCCCATGACGGGCTGGGCAAGGCCGAGACCGCCGAGCTGGCAGGATATCTGGGTCTCGTGACCTGGACCTTCCTGACCCTGATCAAGATGGTCATCGCGCCCCTCGTCTTCAGCACGCTGACGGCGGGCGTCGCGCACATGGGCGGGGGCACGGCGGCCGGGCGGGTCGGGGTGCGAACGGTGGGCTGGTTCATCATCGCCGGGATCATCTCCCTCGGCATCGGCCTCACCATGGCCACGGTCCTGCAGCCGGGCGTCGGGCTGCATCTGCCACCGCCACCGGCGGATGCGGCGGCGGTCAAGGCCGACCTGACGCTCAAGGGCTTCCTGTCCCACGTCATCCCTGCCTCGATCATCGACGCCATGGCCAGGAACGAGGTTCTGGAGATCGTGGTGTTCTCGCTGTTCGTGGGGGCGGCGATCGGCCAGCTGGGCCCGCGCGCCGCCGGCGTTCTGGACCTGCTCGGGCAGGTGGCGGCGGTCATGCTGAAGGTGACCGAGACGGTCATGACGGTGGCCCCGTTTGCCGTCTTCTCGGCGATCGCCGCGACCGTGGCCGTGCACGGGGTGGGTGTCATCGTCACCTATGCCCGGTTCGTCGGAGGGTTCTATCTGGCCCTGGCCCTGCTTTGGACGGTGCTCCTCGCCGCCGGCGCCGTCGCGATCCGGGGCCGGCTTCCGGGCCTGCTTGCCGCCATCCGGCAGCCGGGGCTGATCGCCTTCTCGACGGCGAGTTCGGAAGCCGCCTATCCGGGCCTGCTCGAAGGCCTGCAGCGCTTCGGGATTTCGCGCCGCATCGTCAGCTTCGTGCTGCCGCTGGGCTACAGCTTCAATCTGGACGGGTCGATGATGTACAC
>DAINBM010000201.1:0-5512 GCA_036732965.1 Caulobacteraceae bacterium
GTGGCGCGGCTGTTCTGGGCGATGCCCCAGATGGCCCCGTTGTCCTTGGCGGAGGCGACCGCCAGACCGGTGGAGATCCGGTTCTGGGTGGTCTGCAGGGCGTTGGCTGTGTTGTTGAGGTTCTGCAGGGCGATCATCGCGCCCGAATTCGTATTGATGCTATTCGCGCTAGGCATGTTCTTTGTCCTTTGCTCGTCGTTTTGACGATCACACCCATTTTAGGTGCGGGTTCAGAAAATCATCGATGAGTTAACAAATGTTTCAACGCTAGACGCTTGAATTCCTTAATGTGAAGTCAACCAAGATGGAAGAATCGTTCAAATATCAATCTGGCCCTGAATTTGCTTGTGGACCCATGTATTTCATTGCTAAAATTTGTTAAAATAACCAAAAATATGAAATGATATTCATATATATGGGCGAAATATTCAAAATAAAAATTTTTGAATCCGTTTTTTGCAACTTAAATGCAAGGCAATATTTTTTTATTTCAAGATTTTATTGTGTATCAATTTATCTGAAATTATCATGAATTAATCATCGGAAACATATTGAAATAAATAGTAATCGTGAGTGTAAAAATTATAAATCGACGTCGAGAGCGTCCGTTTTTACAAATTTATGGCTTAATAATCGGCGTGGTGCATCTGAATGATGTTGTGGCGGCCGATCCGTCAGGGGATCAAGATGTTCACCGATTTTGCGCTCGAAATGGGCACTTCGTCGGTGGAGGCTTCAGGCGTCGGGGTTGTCGATGTGTCGAGGCCCGCAGTTGCGCTGCGAAACGGCCAATGGCCGGGGCCTGCTGGGATGCCCCCGGAGGGATATGAGGTCTGGCGCCGCCTCCGTGGCGGGAATCCGGTTGGCGCACGGGCCCCGAGACCCTCTATATGCGAGCGAAACGGGGTCGCCACAGGTGCCCCGCCGGAGACTGAGACCCATGGATGACGATTTCCGTCGCGCGGCCCTTGATTATCACCGCTTTCCGACCCCCGGAAAGCTGTCGGTGGAGCCTACCAAGGCCCTGGCCACCCAGCGGGATCTGGCCCTGGCCTACTCCCCGGGCGTCGCCGCCGCCTGCGAGGCCATTGTCGAGAACCCGGACGCGGCGCTGGACCTGACCGCCCGGGGCAATCTGGTTGCGGTGGTCACCAACGGCACGGCGGTGCTGGGGCTGGGCGCCATCGGACCGCTTGCGGGCAAGCCGGTGATGGAGGGCAAGGCCGTCCTGTTCAAGAAGTTCGCCGGGATCGACGTGTTCGACATCGAGGTGGACTGCAATGACCCGCAGAAGTTCATCGAGATCGTCGCCTCCCTCGAACCCACCTTCGGCGGCATCAATCTGGAGGACGTGAAGGCTCCGGAATGCTTCGTCATCGAGCAGGCCCTGCGGTCGCGGATGAACATTCCGGTGTTCCACGACGACCAGCACGGTACGGCGATTGTCTGCGCGGCCGCCGTGCGCAACGCCCTGGTGCTGCAGGGCAAGAAGCTGGAGGAGGTGCGGCTGGTCACCTCCGGCGCCGGGGCGGCGGCGCTGGCCTGTGTCGATCTGCTGGTCTCCATGGGCCTGCCGGCCCGGAACGTGACACTCACCGACATCAAGGGCGTGGTCTGGCAGGGGCGCGAGCCGGACATGCCGCCCAACATGGCCCGCTATGCCATCCGCACCAATGCCCGGGAGCTGCGGGACGTGCTGCGGGGGGCCGACATCTTCCTCGGCCTGTCGGCACCGCGGGTGCTGAAGCCGGAATGGCTGTCCCTGCTGGCGCCCAACCCGATCATCCTGGCCATGGCCAATCCCGAGCCGGAGATCCTGCCGAGCGAGGTCCATACCCACCGTCCGGATGCCATCGTCGCCACCGGCCGCAGCGACTTTCCCAATCAGGTCAACAATGTCCTGTGCTTCCCCTTCATCTTCCGGGGCGCTCTGGATGTGGGCGCCACCGAGATCAACGAGGCCATGAAGGCCGCCGCCGCCGAGGCCATTGCCGCCCTCGCCCGGGCAGAGGCCAGCGAGGCGGTGGCCAATGCCTATGGCGGCGTCTCGCCGAAGTTCGGGAAGTCCTACATCATTCCGGCCCCCTTCGATCCCCGGCTGATCCTGACCGTGGCCCCCGCCGTGGCGAGGGCGGCCATGGAAAGCGGCGTGGCTCGCAGGCCCATCGCCGACTTCGATGCCTATCGCGCCCAGCTGGAGCGCTTCGTCTATCGATCGGGCCAGCTGATGCGGCCGATCTTCACCCATGCCCGGTCCATCGAGGCCCGGGTCGCCTATGCCGAGGGGGAGGACGAGCGGGTGCTGCGCGCCGCCCAGTCCGCGGTGGACGAGGGCATTGCCCGGCCGGTGCTGATCGGTCGGCGCGAGGTGATTGCCGCCCAGATCGCAAGGCTCGACCTGCGGCTCGATGCCGACGGGGCGGTGGAGATCTTCGACCCGTCCGAACAGACCGACCTGGCGGCAGGGCTGGCCGCGGAATACGGCAAGCTGGTGGGCCGCCGCGGCGTCACTCCCGCCGAGGCCCAGCGCAACTTCCGCCGCCAGTCCACCATCGCCACCGCCATGCTGCTGCGGCGCGGCCTGGTGGACGCGGCCCTGGTGGGCGGGGCCGGCGACTGGTGGCGGCGGTTTACAACCATCCTGCCGATCATCCCCAAGGCGGACGATGTCAGCCGGGTCTATTCCATGACCGTGCTGATCCTGCCCAAGGGCTCCCTGTTCATCGCCGACACGCATGTGAACGTCGAGCCCACGGCGGCCCAGCTGGTGGAGCTGACCCACCTGGCCGAGCGGGAGGTGCGGCGCTTCGGCCTGACGCCCAAGGTCGCGCTTCTGTCCCATTCCAATTTCGGGGCCAGTCACTCCCCGTCGGCGCGGCGGATGAGCGAGGCGCTCAGCCGTATCCGGGCCGCCTATCCGCATCTGCTGGTGGACGGGGAGATGCACGGGGACGCGGCCCTCAGCCAGCCGATCCGCGACCGGCTGGTGGCGGACTCACCCCTCGAGGGCTCCGCCAACCTGCTGATCATGCCGTCCCTCGACGCGGCCAACATCTCCCTGTCGCTCCTGTCCGGCGCGTCGGACGGGCTGATGGTCGGGCCCGTGCTGCTCGGCATGTCGAGGCCGATCCACGTCCTGACCCCCACCGCCACGGCCCGGGGGATCACCAACCTGACGGCCCTGGCGGTGACCCAGTGTGGCAAGGGCCCGTCGGCGGATCCGCTGGACAGCGGTGGCGGAGCGCCGATTGCGAGCTTTACTCCCCGCAAGCCGTCCCGGGCCCGCTTCTGGCCCTTTTGACGGGACTGGGGAATTCGAAAAAGGCACCGCAAACTGCGCACGGTCGCCTCCGTGCCCCATACCATGTTCCTTCGGCGGCCCCGATACGGGCTCTGGAAGGGACACACCGTCATGGACTTCGCGGCCTGGGGCGCTCCCCTCACGGAACAGGACCTCGATCGCGCCGTCGCCTTGACCGGCTGCGAGGCGGCGGCCCTTTGGACCCTGGTGACGGTGGAGGCGTCCGGGGTCGGATTCCTGGCGGATCGCCGGCCGCGCCTGCTGTTCGAACGCCACTATTTCTGCCGGTTGACGGGGGGGCGCTTCGACGCCCTGGACCCGGACATCAGCGCCCCGGCTGCCGGAGGGTACGGCCCCGGCGGCAGTCATCAGTATGATCGCCTGCAGGCCGCCCTGGTGCTCGACCCGGCTGCGGCGCTACGCAGTGCGTCCTGGGGCCTCGGCCAGGTGATGGGCGCGGCGTTTGCGTCGGCGGGCTATGCGGACGTGGAGGCCATGGTCGCCGATTGCGTGACCGGGGAGGGCGGGCAGCTCCGGTGCCTCGCGCGGTTCCTTGTCCATACCGGCCTCGCCACCGCCCTTCGCGACCGCAACTGGACCCGGCTGGCCCGGGGCTACAACGGGCCGGACTTTGCCGCGCAGCACTATGACGAGCGACTGGCCGCGAGCCATCGCCGACTGCTGGAGGAGGGGCTGCCGGACCTGGCCGTCCGGGCAGCCCAGCTGGGGCTGACCTATCAGGCGCGACCCGTGTCCGTCGACGGGCGCATGGGGCCGGCCACGCAGGCGGCGCTGGGGGCCTTCCAGGCCGAGGTGGGGCTGGCCGTGACCCGGGCTCCGGATACCCCGCGCTGGTGCGCCTGTTCGCGCCGCCCGCGGGGCCGGCACGCCCGATCGAGCCCGCGGCAGCGGGGCGGCCCTGACCGTTCTCCGGTGGTGCCGGTCGCCCGCGCCCTGTGCGGATGCTTGCGTTGATCGGGGAACGGCCGGTAGTCTGCCCCCCTCGGATGCAGGGCCGCTCGGGCCGCGGGGAGACACCACCAATGCGCACACTGACGGCCAGCCTTCTGGCAGGCGCGATGTTGATCACTCCGGTCCTCACGCCCGGACAGGCCCGCGCCGAAGCGCCGGCCAAGGCGACCGATACGGGATCGAAGAAGGCGGACACCGACACCATCGAGGTCAGCGCGGTCGAGACCGCCCACCCGGTCGCCCGCTCGATCCCGTTCCGGGGCACCACGCTGAACTATACGGTGACACCGGGCACGCTGACGATCCGCAATGACGAGGGCGTGGCCACGGCCAGCCTGTTCTATGTTGCCTATACGGTGAAGACTGCGCCCGGCGCGCCGCCGCGCCCGGTCAGCTTCCTCTACAATGGCGGTCCCGGTTCCTCGACCATGTGGCTGCATCTGGGCTCGTTCGGCCCGCTGAAGATCAACATGGACGGGCCGGACATCGTGCCCGCCGCGCCCGTGAAGCTGACGGCCAACCCGGACACCCTGCTCGACAAGACCGATCTCGTCTTCATCGATGCCCCGACCACGGGCCTGTCCCGGATGATCGGCAAGACCGAAGGCAAGACCGTGTTCGGCGTGGACGGGGACCTGGATGCCTTCTCCCGGGGCATCCAGCGGTATCTGAAGGTCTACAGCCGCTGGGACAGCCCCAAGTTCCTGATCGGCGAAAGCTACGGCACCCTGCGGTCTGCGGGTCTTGCGCATCTCCTGGCGGAAAAGGGTGTCCAGCTGAACGGCGTGGCACTCGTCTCGACCACGCTGAACATCGGCCTGCTGTTCCAGGCCAATGACCGGGGCTTCGTGAACATGCTGCCGACGGAAGCGGCCACGGCCTGGTATCATAACCGCCTGACCAACCGTCCGGCGGACCTGGACGCCTTCCTTGCCGAGGTTCGCGCCTTTGCCGAGGGGCCCTATGCCGCGGCCCTGGCCAAGGGCACAGCCGTGCCCGTCGCCGAGCGGGATGCGGTGGCGGCCAAGGCGGCGGCCTATACGGGAACCTCCGCCCAGTTCTTCCTCAACAACAACCTGCGCCCCGATCCCGACCGCTTCCGCAAGGAGCTGCTCCGGGGCGAGCGCAAGACCGTGGGCCGCCTCGACTCCCGCTTCCTTGGCCAGGACGCCGATGCCGGCGGGGAGGGGACCGAGTACGACCCCACCGACACGGCCATGACCGGGGCCTTGGTCAGCA
>DAINBM010000202.1:0-5471 GCA_036732965.1 Caulobacteraceae bacterium
CCAGCGCAGTTGCACAGGGTGTTACACGCATATCCTTAAGTCCGGGTTAGCCGACAGGACGCCCGTCGGATGGGTGACATGTCGGACAGCCACGAACGGACCCGCCCCGAGCCCCACCCGGCCCTGTGTCGCGACTGCTTGTGGATGACGGCGATGCTGAGCGGGCCACGGTGCCTCGCCTGCGATTCCCCCCGCCTCGTCTCCCATCCGGAACTGTGGCGCCTGACCCTCGCGCACCTCGATTGCGACGCCTTCTATGCCAGCGTGGAGAAGCGGGATCGCCCCGAACTGGCGGAGCATCCGGTGATCATCGGCGGTGGGACACGCGGGGTGGTGACCACCTGCTGCTATGTTGCCAGAACCTATGGCGTCCGGTCCGCCATGCCGATGTTCAAGGCCCTGAAGGCCTGTCCGGATGCCGTGGTGATCCCCCCCGATTTCACCAAGTACCGCCGGGAAAGCCGACGGATCATGGATCTGGTGGGGGCGCTGTCGCCCCTCGTTCAGCCCCTGTCCCTTGACGAGGCCTGGATCGACCTGACGGGCACGGAACGCCTGAATGGCGGCCCGGCGGCCTTCCAGATGGCAAGGCTGCAGCGGCGGATCCAGATGGAAACCGGCCTGTCCGTGTCGGTCGGCCTCGGCCCCAACAAGACCCTGGCCAAGATCGCATCGGACCTGGACAAGCCCCGGGGTTTCGCCGTGATCGGCGCGCAGGAGGCCAAGGCCTTCCTCGCTCCCCGCCCCGTCACACTCCTGCCCGGCGTGGGGCCGGCCTTTGCCCGTACTCTGGAGCGCGACGGTGTCCGACGGATCGCCGATCTGTCCAGCCTCGGAGCCAGGGTGCTGACCCAGCGCTACGGTGCCTTCGGACTGAGGCTGGCCGAGCTGGCCGAGGGGCGGGATCTCCGCACCGTCGATCCCAACGAGGCCCGCAAGGGCATCAGCGCGGAAACGACCTTCGATACCGACATCCGGGACCTTGCGGCCCTGAAGGACGAACTCTGGCGCATGTGCGACAAGGCTGCAGGTCAGGCCCGTGCCCGGGGGCTGGCCGGGCGGGTCGCCACCCTGAAACTGAAGACCGCCGACTTCCAGATCATCACTCGCCGACGCACCCTGCCCGGCCCGATCCAGACGGCGACCCTGCTCTACCAGACCACATGCGACACATTGACGCGCGAGGCCGATGGCCGCGCCTTCCGTCTGATCGGGGCCGGTCTCAGCGATCTTGTGGAAACCTCGGCCGAAGCCGTCGACCTGTTCGCCAGCGACGAGAGCCGCGCCCGGGTCAAGGAAGGTGCCATGGACCAAATCCGCGCGCGATTCGGTGCCTCCGCGGTCATGTCCGGGCGAAATCTGAAGCCCCGCGCCTAGGTCCGCCCAGCAGACTGGACATGCGGCGGCCGTCGGGGTCTTCTGCAGGCGAATCCATGGAGATCAGGTTGAAGCCCATAGCCGCCCTGGCCGTCCTGACGGTGGCCACACTCACCCTTTCGGCCTGTGCCGAAACGGCCGCGACCCTCGCGACCGGCCCTTCCGCCAGACCTGCGGACAAGGTCGCAGAGAAGGCGCCCGACAAGACCCCGCCGAAGCCGCTTCGCGCCGGTCTCGACCCCTGGGCCAACCCGGACCCCTTCCCGTCCACCTACCATCCGGGGCCGTCCGTGCCGACGGCGATCGTCGGCGCCACCGTCCTGACGGCGGCCGGTGACCAGATCGACGGGGGCACCGTGATCATGGCCGAGGGCCGCATCGTGGCGGTGGGCAAGGACACGCCGGTCCCGGCCGGAACCCGGATCATCGACGGGCATGGCAAGTGGGTAACGCCCGGCATCATCGACCCCCACAGCCATCTGGGCGTCTATGCCTCTCCCGCGGTGGAGGCCCAGTCCGACGGCAACGAGGCGACCGATCCCAACACCGCCAATGTCTGGGCCGAGCATTCGGTCTGGCCGCAGGATGCGGGCTTCAACCGGGCGCTTGCCGGCGGGGTCACCACCCTGCAGATCCTCCCCGGATCGGCCAATCTGTTCGGCGGACGCTCGGTGGTGCTGAAGAACATGCCCGCCGAAACGGTTCAGCAGATGAAGTTTCCCGGGGCACCCTATGGCCTGAAGATGGCATGCGGGGAAAATCCGAAGCGCGTCTACGGAAGCCGCGGACGATCTCCGGCGACGTTGATGGGCAATGTCGCGGGCTACCGTGCCGCCTGGATCCAGGCGGCCGACTACCTGCGCAAATGGGACGACTACAAGGCCAAGATCGCCAAGGGCGAGAAGGCCGACCCACCGACCCGGAACCTGACCCTCGACACCCTGGCCGGCGTGCTGAAGGGGGAGATCCTGGTGCAGAACCACTGCTACCGGGCCGACGAGATGGCTCAGATGATCGATATCTCGCGGGAATTCGGCTACCACATCGCCGCGTTCCATCATGCCTCCGAGGCCTACAAGATCGCACCGACCCTTGCCCGGGAAGGCATCTGCGTCGACACCTGGGCCCAGTGGTGGGGCTTCAAGATGGAGTCCTTCGACGGCATCGAGGAGAATGCCGCCATGGTAGACCATGCCGGGGGATGCGCCATCGTCCACTCCGACGACGAGCACCTGATCCAGCACCTCAATGTGGAGGCGGGCACAGCCATGGCCGCCGGCAACCGCGCCGGACTGGGGATCAGCCGCGCCCGGGCCATCCGCTGGATCACGGCCAATCCGGCCCGATCCCTCGGCATTCTCGACAAGGTCGGCACCCTCGAGCCCGGCAAGATGGCCGATGTGGTCCTGTGGACGGCCGACCCCTTCAGCGTCTACGCACAGGCCGACAAGGTGTTCATCGACGGAGCCCTGGCCTTTGACCGCGGCGATCCGTCGCGCCAGCCGAGGAGCGACTTCGAGCTCGGCCAGCCCACCCCCCGCGACGGATCCAAGGGAGCCAACCGCTGATGCGCATTCTCCGACAGACCCTGCAGGCGGCGAGCCTCGCCACGGCCCTGCTCGGCACGGCAGCGACCGCCGAGACCCTGGCCATCACCCACGCGCACATCCACACCATGGGCCGGGCCGGAGAGATCGCGTCCGGTGTCGTGCTGATCGAGAACGGTCGGATTCGGGCCGTGGGGCCCGACATTGCCGTCCCCGCGGGCGCGCGGACGATAGATGCCAGGGGGCGCATCGTGACGCCGGGCCTGGTGATCACCGGCTCGAGTGTCGGTGCCGAGGAGATCGAAGGGGTCGAACCCACGGTCAATTCCGGTGTCGAGGGCGGCCCGCTGAGCGCGGGGTTCGATATTCAGTACAGCCTGAACCCGGACTCGACCGTTCTGCCCATCGAACGCCTGACGGGTGCGACCTCTGCGCTGGTCACCCCGGTGTTCCGCCGGAACCGGGAGGCCACGGGCACGGCACTCTTCTCCGGCCAGGCCGCCGTGATCAGTCTGGCGGAGGGCACCGACATCCTGCTACGCCCCCATGTGGCCATGGGAGTCGACGCCGGAGATCGCGGGGCCAGCCGGGCCGGTGGTGCGCGGGGAGCTCTGATCCCCGAACTGCACGCGCTCCTCGCCGAGGCAAGAACCTATTCCCGCCAGCGGTCAGCCTTCGAGCAGAACCGGGTGCACCCCTTCACGCTGCAACGGGAAGACCTCGAGGCCCTGGTCCCGGTGATTGACGGCCGGGAGCCCTTGCTTGTGGAGGTCCACCGGGCCTCCGACATCCGCCAGATCCTTGCCTTTGCCCGGGCCGAGAAGGTCCGGCTGATCCTGTCCGGCGTCGAGGAAGGCTGGCGGGTCGCCGACGAGATCGCCGCGTCCGGGACCCCGGTGATGCTGGACAGCGACGAGGATCTGCCCGTCTCGTTCGAGATGCTGGCCTCCACCCTGGAGAACGCGGCGCGCCTGACGGCCGCAGGCGTTTCCGTGTCGATCCACGGCCCCAGCCTGACGACGGGCGGAAAGGCCGTGCGGCTGGCTGCGGGTCGTGCCGTCGGCCACGGCCTGTCCTGGAGCGCCGGGCTGGCCGCGGTCACCCTCAACCCTGCCCGCGCGCTCGGGCTGTCGGACACGATCGGCTCCCTCGAGCCGGGCAAGTCGGCCGATCTCGTGATCTGGAACGGCGACCCCCTGGACACCAGCGGCGCGCCCGACGTGGTGATCATCAAGGGTCGCGAGCAGACCGGGCGGTCGCGACAGCTGGACCTGCGGGATCGCTACCTCAAGGCCGCCGACGGACTGCCGCCGCCCTACCACTGAGGTCCGGGCGCCTCATGCTCAGACAAGGACAAGTTACCTCAAATTAATTCGAAGTTTACTGCGAGCGCGCACACTGGACGCCTGAACCCGGCAAAAGGTGCCCAGTGTGACCATCTCGTTCGACCCGTCTGTCCTCGTGAGCTGGTACAGCGCACGGGCGGGTGTGTCTTCCGGCGGCGCCGCAAGTTCGGGAACGACGACATCGACGGCACCCAAGCCGCCCTGGCAAACGGCCACCGCGTCGACCACGAGCAAGGCATCGGCAGACCAACAGAAGGCCGCGGCTGACGCCCAGGCGACGGCCTTTGCCAACAGCATCCTCAACGGACAGCCGCTGATCAATCTGAATACCGCCAAGCTCTCGGCGAACGGGACGGATCCCAAGGTCAACTCCGACTACAAAAACCTGTTCGCCTTGTACCAGGGCGTGTCGGCACTCCAGAGCATTGCCACCCAGGCAGGTTCGGCGTCGACATCGCAACTGACGAACTACCAGAAGGCCTTCGCGTCGGGCCTGTCGCAGTTGCAGACCTATCTCGGGAAGAATCCGTTCCATGAGCTCTCGATTGCGATGGGTGCCGTGACCGCAATGGACACCTCCGCCGCCAGCGTCCCGACGGAGACGGACACCTATCAGGGGGCGGCCATCTATTCCGGCGACCTCTCGGCCGCGGTCCCGTCCCTCACCAACATTCCGGCCAACACGGCGTCGGGAACCTCCACAGGCGGTGCGTCGGGCAGCCAGACCGGCAGTTCCGGATTCAACCTGAACGTGAAGGCGTCCGATGGAACGACATCGACCCTGCATGTGGATCTGAGTTCCCTGGGCTCCCTTCAGACGTCTCTCACCAGCGTGGTCAGCTACGTCCTGCAGCATGTCCAGACCCAGGGCCTTTCCACGACCCTGTCGGACATCCTGACCGCCTTCAGCAACATGGCGTCGAACTCGGGCGGCACATCCTCTTCCGGCGGGACATCCACCGTCCCCAGCAACACGGCCTTCTCCGCCACCGTGAAGCTGGCGTCGGGCAGCTCGACGACCGTGAATTTCGATCTGAACGACATGGGATCGACGCCACGGACCTTGCCGAACGTCGTGACCTACATGAACAGCAAGCTGCAGGCTGCCGGACTGAAGACGACGATACAGGATGTCCGGATCCCGGGTGTGGCAAAGACCGTTACCTCCGGAAAGACGACCTATACCCTGCCCGCACCGGCC
>DAINBM010000203.1:0-5394 GCA_036732965.1 Caulobacteraceae bacterium
TCTCGAGCGCCTGCGCGCCCTGTGCGACAAGCACGACATCCTGCTGATCTTCGACGAGGTCATCACCGGCTTCGGACGCCTGGGCCCGGCCTTCGCCGCCGACCGGTTCGGGGTGACGCCCGATCTCATCTGCATGGCCAAGGGCCTCACCAACGCCACCGTGCCCATGGGGGCGGTGGGGGCCACGGGCCAGATCTACCAGACCATCCTCGAAGGGGCCGACGCGCCCATCGAGCTGTTCCACGGCTACACCTATTCCGGCCACCCCCTCGCCTGTGCCGCGGCGCTGGCCACCCTCGACACCTACGAGGAGGAGGGCCTGTTCGAGCGCGCCCAGGCGCTCGAGCCCTATTTCGAACAGGCCATCCACAGCCTGCGGGATGCGCCCCACGTGATCGACATCCGCAATATCGGCCTCGCCGCGGCGGTAGAGCTGGCACCCCGTCCCGGGGCCCCGACGGTCCGGGCGATGGACGTGTTCCGCAAGGCCTTCGATGCGGGCCTCCTGATCCGCTGCACCGCGGACATCCTGGCCCTGTCGCCGCCGCTGATCGTGTCGAAGGGGCAGATCGACGAGATCGTCGACGGCCTGCGCCAGGCACTCTCCGCCACGGACTAGGGCCCCCCTGCGGCAGAATGTGAGCGAAATGCCCGCATTCACGCAGTTTTGCGAACTCAGCCGTTCCGTCTGCACCGGCCGGTCGCTATATCGAGGCCCCCGGAGCGACCCCGGGGAGCCAAAGGCGAGGACACGGCCATGCGGATAACCCTGGCGGACCTGCAGAAGATGAAGGCGGCGGGCGACCGCATCGCCATGATCACCGCCTATGACGTCTCCTCGGCCCGGATCGCGGACCGGGCGGGCGTGCCCCTGCTGCTGGTGGGCGACAGCCTCGGCATGGTGGTGCTGGGCCATGACACCACCCTGCCCGTCACGCTGGACGACATGATCCGCCATGCCGGTGCCGTGGTCCGCGGCAGCGAGACCGCGCTGGTGGTCTGCGACCTGCCCTTCCTGACCTATGCCAGCGAGGCCGATGCGGTCACCTCGGTCCGCCGGGTGATGCAGGAGACCGGTGCCCAGGCCGTGAAGCTGGAAGGGGGAGAGCCGGTCCTGCCCATCGTCCGCCGCCTGACCGAACTGGGCGTGCCGGTCATGGGTCATCTGGGTTTCACGCCCCAGTCGCAGAACCAGCTGGGCGTGAAGGTCCAGGCCCGCGACGTGGCGGGGGCCCGGCAGCTGCTCAAGGACGCCCTCGCCCTCGAGGCTGCAGGGGCGTTTGCCGTGGTGCTGGAACTGGTGCCCGCGGCCCTGGCCCGGGCGGTGAGCGCGCGGTTGAGCATCCCCACCATCGGCATCGGTGCCGGGGCCGGCTGCGACGGTCAGGTGCAGGTCTGGCACGACCTTCTCGGCCTGTTCGAGGGCAAGACCCCGCGCCATGCCCGGCGCTTTGCCGAGATCGGCAAGGCCATCGAGGCCGCCGTCACGACCTATGTGGCCGAGGTCCGCGCCGGCAGCTTCCCCACGGACGCCCACAGCGCCAGGATGGACCCCGCCGATCTGGCCGAGGCCCTCGATGTCGAAGCGGTGCTGAACTAGGACCCCGCCATGCAGGTTCTGACAACGCTCTCCGAGGTGCGGGC
Organism: Caulobacteraceae bacterium; assembly: GCA_036732965.1. Taxonomy (GTDB): domain Bacteria; phylum Pseudomonadota; class Alphaproteobacteria; order Caulobacterales; family Caulobacteraceae; genus CAIMFV01. The sequence continues at coordinate 1,645 of DAINBM010000203.1, forward strand.
CGCGCGCCGCCGGTGGCCCGACCTCGGCTTCGTGCCGACCATGGGCTATCTGCATGCGGGCCATGTCAGTCTGGTCACCCGCGCCCGGGCCGAGTGCGGCGCGGTCCTGGCCAGCATCTTCGTCAACCCCACCCAGTTCGGTCCCGACGAGGACCTGGACCGATACCCCCGGGATCGCGAGGGGGACCTGGCCCGGCTGCAGGCCGCCGGCGCGGACCTTGTCTTCCTGCCCACGCCCGACATCATCTATCCCGCCGGGTTCAGCGCCAGCATCGACCTCGGTCCGGTCACCCGACGGCTGGAGGGGGCCGTGCGGCCACAGCATTTCGCGGGGGTGGCGACGGTGGTGGCCAAGCTGTTCAACATGGTCCAGCCGACCCGGGCCTATTTCGGCCAGAAGGATGCCCAGCAGTGCGTGGTGATCCGCAAGCTGGTCCGCGACCTCGACCTGCCGGTGGAGATCGTGATCGGCGACACGGTCCGGGAGGCCGACGGTCTCGCCCTGTCCAGCCGCAACAGTTATCTGACGGCGGAACAGAGGGCGAGGGCCCCGGTCCTGTACCAGGCCCTGAGCGCCGCCCGCACCGCCCATGCCGCGGGCGAACGGGATGCGGAGACCCTGCGCCGTGCAGTGCGAACGGTGCTGGGGGACGATCTGGCGACAGCCACGGACTATGTCAGCGTCGCCGACCCCGAGACCCTGGAGGAACTGGCCACGCTCAGCGGCGGCGCCCTGGTCTCCCTCGCGGTCCGGTTCGGCGCGACCCGGCTGATCGACAATGTGGTCCTGAACGCCTAGCCGGAACCGATGGCCGCCGCATGGACGCCCCGGGCGATGGCCCGGGCCAGGGTGTCGGCGGCGGCGGCACCGATCCATGCCACCCGCCGGGGCCGCTCCGGGCCGTCGGGGAGGTCCGCGCCCCGGGCCACGCACAGGACGATGTCCCCGTCGAAGGGGGTGTGCGCCGGCCGGATCGCCCGGGCGAGACCGTCCTGCGCCATCATCGCCACGCGACGGCATTCGGGACCGGTCAGATCGGCGCTGACCGCGACAACACACAAGGTGGTGGCCGCCCCCGGCTGCAGGTCCGCCGCCGAGAGCCGTCCGTGCACGGGAAAGGGGGCCTCGGGTCCTGCCGACGGATCCGGCGCGATCCCGCCGAACTCCCCGTCGATCTCGAGGGGACGGGCATGGAAGCTGCGGCCGTCCGCGGCATGGACCGATCCGACGGGATTGACCGCCGCCAGGGCCCCGACCACGAGCCCGGGGCCCAGGGCGAGGGACGCGGACCCCACCCCGCCGGGGCGCGACCCGGCCCGGGCGCCACGACCGGCACCAACGGCTCCGAGCGCGAAGGCACCTTCCTCGGCGTCGGCGACGGCCCGTCGGCCCAGGTCCCGATAGGGCGGCACCATCCCCCAGGCCTTGTCGCCCCCATTGCCGAGATCATAGAGACACGCCGACGGCACAATGGGCACCGCCGGGGCACCCGGGGTCACCGCCAGCCCCTCGCCCCGGGCCGAGAGCACTGCGGTCACCCCGTCGGCCGCGGCCAGGCCGAACACCGAGCCGCCCGCGAAACAGATCGCATGCGCCCGGCCGACGAGGTTCTCGAGCCCCAGCACGTCGATCTCCCGGGTGGCGGGGCCGCCCCCGCGCACATCCGCCGCGGCCGTCCAGCCGCCGGGGCAGAGCAGCACCGTCACCCCGGACCGGACCGCCTCGTCCGTCGCCTGGCCCACCGCAAGGCCGGGGACGTCCGTGATCAGATTGAGGGGGCCGGGGCGGAGCATGACGGGGTCCTCGTAGCCTCGCGGGGTGGCCTCGTGGGGGCCGCAGGGGGGCCGCAGGAGGGCCGCAGGGTTGTCACAAGCCTTAACCCCGCCCTCGCCTCCGGCGCAACGCCGGGGTCGCTTCACCCTGTTCAAGGGCGGGGATTGGCGCTTTGATGGCGCCCGACACCTGAACCCCTCCGGAGAGCCCGCCATGAGCGCCGCCGCACCCGAAACCATCCAGCGCTGGCACGCCTACATGCAGGCCGACGATCCGGCCCTGCTGGACGCCCTGCTGAGCGAGGAGGCGGTCTTCGAGTCGCCCGTGGTCCACACCCCCCAGGCGGGCAAGGGCAAGACCATGGCCTATCTGCGGGCGGCCGCCGTCGTGCTGGGCAATGACAGCTTCCGCTACCTGAACGAATGGTACGCCGAGCGCTCCGCCATCCTGGAGTTCGCCTGCGAGATCGACGGGATCCGGATCAACGGGATCGACATGATCAGCTGGGGCGAGGACGGCCGCATCACCCACTTCAAGGTGATGGTCCGGCCCCTGAAGGCGATGAACAAGCTGCACCAGATGATGGGCGAGCGGCTGGCCGCCGGCTAGGCGACCCGCCCTAGACCAGGGCGGTCAGCCGGATGCCCCGGCTGTCGGCACAGGCCTGGACAGCGTTGCGCAGCAGGCAGGCAATGGTCATCGGGCCGATCCCCCCGGGCACCGGGGTGATCGGTCCGGCGATGGGCGCGACCGCATCGAAGTCCACGTCCCCCACCAGCCGGGTCTTGCCGGCGGCGGCCTTGTCCGGATCCCGGGACGGCACCCGGTTCATGCCCACGTCCAGCACCGTGGCACCGGGCTTGATCCAGTCGGCCTTGACCATTTCCGGTTGCCCCACCGCCACCACCAGGATGTCCGCCAGTCGGCAGACCGATGCGAGGTCCCGGGTCCGGGAATGGGCGATGGTCACGGTGCAGTTGGCAGCCAGCAGCAGCTGGGCCATGGGCTTGCCCATCAGGTTCGAGCGCCCGACCATCACCGCGTGCTTGCCGGACAGGTCCCCCAGCCGGTCCTTCAGCAGCATCATGCAGCCCACGGGCGTGCAGGGCACCAGCCCCGGCAGGCCCGCGGACAGACGCCCGGCATTGAGGGGATGCAGCCCATCCACATCCTTGGCCGGATCGATGGCGGCGATCACCCCATCCGCGTCCAGCCCCCGGGGCAGGGGCATCTGGACGAGAATGCCGTGGATCGAGGCGTCCGTGTTCAGCTGATGCACCAGCTCCAGCAACTCGCTCTGCGAGGTATGGGCGGGCAGCCGGTGGGTGACCGAGTGCATGCCTGCGGCATTGGCCTGCTCTCCCTTGTTGCGCACATAGACGGCGCTGGCCGGATCATCGCCCACCAGTACCACCGCGAGGCCCGGCGTGACGCCATAGTCATCCTTGAGTTCCATGACCGCCCGGGTGACCCCGGCGCGGATCCCCTCGGCAAAGGCCTTGCCGTCGATCACGGTGGCATGGGTCATGGGGACTCCTCGGAGGCTGGCGGCACCGCGCAGGACGCGGGCGGGACGAACGCGATGTTGTCGGCTATATTCGCCCTCATGCAGATCACACAAGCAGATCATGGTGTCCTGGACGCCGTCGATGCCGGGGCGGAGGCCCTGGTCCGCCGGGCCGTGGACTGGTGCGCCATCAATTCCGGCAGCCGCAACCTCGCCGGACTGGAGGCCCAGCGCGCGGCGCTGGAGGCCCCCATGGCCGCCCTGCCCGGCCGGCTGGAGCGCGTCCCCCTCGCCCCCTCGACGGAAATCGGTGCGGATGGACGGGAACGGGCACAGGCCCACCCCGACGCCCTGCGCCTGACGGTCCGCCCGGAGGCACCGGTGCAGGTGGCCCTGACCGGTCACTACGACACCGTCTATCCCGCGGAGACGAGCTTCCGGGAGGTGGTCACCCGGCCGGACGGAGCCC
>DAINBM010000204.1:0-5386 GCA_036732965.1 Caulobacteraceae bacterium
CAGCGGCATCTGCGGCGTGCGGGAGCATGGCTGGCGCTGGCCGTGTCGGGCGGAGTTGCGTTCAGCGCGGTGGCGCAGGCGGCCGCCCCAGGTGCCGCGGACACGGTGATCTGGGGCGGTCTGGTCTACACCGCGGAAACGGGGCAGCCGACGGCACAGGCCGTGGCGGTCCGGGCGGGTCGGATCGTGTTCGTCGGCGACCGGGCCGGGGCCGCGGCCCTGGTGGGGCCTGCGACACGGACCATCGACCTGAAGGGCGCGGCGTTGTTCCCCGGCTTCACCGACAGTCACGTGCATCTGGACGGCGTCGGTGAGCGCGAACTGACGCTCAACCTGGAAGGCTCGACCTCGGCTGCGGAGGTGGCGGCCCGGGTCAAGGCCCGGGTGGCGACAAGCCGGCCGGGCGAGCTGATCTTCGGCCGCGGCTGGATCGAGACCGGCTGGCCGGAGAAGCGCTTCCTTCAGGCGTCGGACATCGACGCGGTGGCACCGGACAATCCGGTGATCCTGGAGCGGGCCGACGGCCACGCCATGACCGCCAATACCGCGGCCCTGCGGCTCGCCGGCATCTCGGAGGCGACACCGGTGCCGTTCGGCGGGGCGATCAACCGGGACCCGCAGGGCCACCTGACGGGGATGCTGGTGGACAATGCCATGTCCCTGCTCGACAAGGTCCGGCCGGTGGAAACGGCGGAGCACAGGGTCCAGGCGCTGAAGGTCGGGATGGCGGTGGAGAACCGCCATGGCTGGACGGGCGTGCATTTCATGAGCGCGCCCTGGGGCGACGTGATGGCGCTGGAGGCGCTGGCGGCCCGGGGCGAAGCCCCGTTGCGGGTCTATGCCGCGGTGGATCGGGAGGATGTGGACAAGCTCTTCGCTTCCGGTCCCCGGAGCGCCGGCGACGGCCGGATCGTGACCCGGGCGATCAAGCTTTATGCGGACGGGGCCCTGGGCTCCCGCGGGGCCGCGCTCTGGGCCCCCTATTCGGATGATGGAGCGAACACCGGGCTGTTCCGCTTCAAGGACGACGACACCCGGGCCGTCCTCGCCGATGCCGCGGCGCATGGCATCCAGGTCTGCACCCACGCCATCGGCGACCGGGCGAATTCCCGGGTGCTGGACCTCTATGCCGAGGCCCTGCCCAAGGCCGGTCCGGATCGGCGCTGGCGGATCGAGCATGCCCAGATCATCCGCGCCGCGGATATTCCGCGCTTTGCCCAACTCGGTGTCGTGGCGTCCATGCAGCCGAGCCATGCCATCGGCGACCTGCATTTTGCCGGGGCCCGCCTGGGTCAGGACCGGCTGGGGGATGCCTATCCCTGGCAGAGCCTCCTGCAGGCGGGGGCGGTGATCGCCGGTGGGTCGGATGCGCCGGTGGAGCGCGGCGATCCCCTCATCGAGTTCTACGGTGCGGTCGCCCGCAAGGACCTGAAGGGGCAGTCCGGTCCGGGCTGGCACCCGGAGCAGGCCCTCAGCCGGGAGGATGCCCTGCGTCTGTTCACCTCGGCCGCGGCCTATGCCCGGTTTGCGGAAAAGGACCTGGGCACCATCGCCGTCGGGAAGCGGGCCGACCTGACGGCCTTCAGCGTCGACCTGATGACGGCCAGGGAGGCAGACATCCTCAAGGGGCATGCGGTCCTGACCATGGTGGATGGTCAGGTCGTGTGGCAGGCACCCTGACCTCGGGACGCGCGCCGTCGCGCAGCTTGCCTAACCCCTCGGCCTCCGTTATCCGCAGGCAGAGCCCTGTGCCCCAGTGGCGAAATGGTAGACGCGGCAGACTCAAAATCTGTTGCCGAGAGGCGTGCTGGTTCGAGTCCGGCCTGGGGCACCAGTCACTTCCACGGCAGGGCGTGACCCGGCCTAGGTTCGATCCCGCGGTCAACATGCCTGCCGCTCCCCTGCGCCCATTCGCATCCTTTTTCCATGCAGGCCCGATACCGTCGGCCGGCTGCCGCCGACGAGGAACATGAGGTTATCCGGAATGTCGAACGCCACCGCCCCGTCGCACCGCAGCTTTGACGCCGATCCGTCCGTCACCGTCACCGACACCCGGGGACAGCGGGTGCATGGGCGAGCGCTCGAGCAGTCCGAGCGCCTGATGCGCCGGTTCTATGCCGTCCGACCGGGGGTCTGGTGCCTGGTGAGCAACGGCCTCTCCAATCAGACCTTCATCGAGGGCCCCGGCGGCGTCATCGCCATCGACACGGGGGAATCGGTGGAGGAGATGCGCTCCGCCCTGGCGGAGCTGAGGGCCGTGACGGCGTCGCCGGTCGTGGCGGTGATCTATACCCACTTCCACTATCTCGCCGGCACCCGGGCCGTGTTCGAGGCGGCCGGCGGGGCGGTTCCCGTGTTCGGTCACGAGCGCATTCCGCTGAATCTCGAGCGCACCGGGTCAGAGATCGCGCCAGCCTACGCCAGTGGCCTGATCCACCAGTTCGGCATCCGGCTGCCGGACGAGGGCCCGGACGGTCAGGTCAATGTCGGGCTCGGCCTGCGCTTCCGGAACCCGGAGCACGCGCCCTTCACCCCCGGCTATGTGCCGCCGTCGGTCCTCTGGCGCGGGGGCGAGGAGGTCATCATCGCCGGGCTGCGCGTCCAGGTGACCCATGCCCCGTCGGATGCGGACGACTCGGTCACCCTGTGGTTCCCCGACCTCGGGGTCTGTGTGCAGAACATTCTCTGGCCAACCCTTTTCAACATCTTCGCCATCCGGGGCGAGGCCTATCGGGACCCGCAGGTCCTGCTCACGGGACTGGACCACATCATTGCCCTGGGCGCGGACCATCTTGTCGGCACCCACGGACCGCCCCTGTCCGGGGCCTCGACCCTCCGGGACCGGGCGATCCGCTACCGCGACAGCATCCAGTTCCTGTGGGACCAGACCGTTCGCGGCATGAACAACGGCCTGACGGCAGACGAGATGGCCCATGCCATCGCTTTGCCCGCCGCCTGTGACCAGGACTATCTCACCTCGGAGTTCTACGGGGTGGCGGAGCACCATGTCCGCCAGATCGCTGCGGGGATCCGGGGCTGGTTCGATGGAGACCCGGGCAAGCTGTTTCCGCTGGCCCCCGCCGAGCGGGCAACCCGGCTGGTGGAGGGCTTCGGCGGGGCGGCCGTGGTCCGGGCCCAGGTCGCTGCGGCGCGGGCGGCCAATGACCTGCGCTGGGCGCTGGAACTGGCCGGCTGGCTGGCGATCCGCCCGGGCGCCGAGGACGCGGACCGCCAGGCTCAGGCCGATGTGCTGCGGGACATTGCCGCGCGCACCACGGCCGCGAACATCCGGAACTGGTGTCTGACCAAGGCGCGCGACATCGACGGATCGACAGACCTGTCCCGCCTGCGGGGGCACCGCCTGAGAGCTGCGAGCCTTCGTGCGGCCCCCCCCGTCGCCGGGCTGAACCTGCTGCGGGTCATGCTGGATCCCGATCGCGCGGCGGGCATCGACCTGCACCTGGCCTTCGTCTTCCCCGAAGGGGATCGGGTCGGGCTTCATCTGCGCAACTGCGTGTCGGTCGTCACCGATGGCGCAGGTGCCGCCGCGACGGTGCAGATCGCCTGGACGGACCTCGCGGGTGTCCTGGCCGGCGATACAACCCTGGCCGGGCATCTGGACCGCGGGCAGGCGTCCCTGGAAGGCGACCGGAATCAGGTGCTGGGGGCGCTGTCGGCATTCGATACGCCGGGATTTCGCACCTGAACGCGCCGAGGGGCAGGGCCGGGGGTCACCCGTGATGGCGCGAGACGCCACCAGGCACCCCGGCGTTCCGGACACTGCCCGGCGCGACCTCGCAAGTCCGGGTGGCGCAACCCCGGCAGCGTGGCCGGTTCCACGTCCAACCATCTGAACTCAAAAGAAATTGTTCCCTGGATTGCGAGCGGCCCGGCGGGCGTGCGGTGGCCCGCGGGTCGGCCCAGATGATCGTGACGATTTTATCACGCGTCCCCCTCGCTGCGGAACAACAGGGCGAGTTTTGTGTTGATTTGCAAAAAAATGCGGCATATGCCGGAAAAGCAATCGTTTGCATGAGCGGTCGTTTTTCGCCAGATGTCGGCGACGGGCCCGATCACGCAGCCAGCTCAAAGAAAACCAGACAGGGAAGAAGTAGTCATGTCCAGGATCCGTATGACATCGGGCGTTTCTCTGGCGGCGATCGGTGCCGCCATGTCCATCGCTGCTCCGGGCTTTGCCTGGGCGGCCGACAAGACCGTCGCCGCGGCGAGCGATGTGGACACCTTGTCCGCCGTGGTCGTGACCGCGGCCGGCGGTGACAAGACCAAGCTGAAGAGCTCCATCTCTGTCACCAGCGTCGAGACCGAAACCGTCACCGACTTCAGCCCCCGTTCCGAAGCCGAAGTGCTGCGCCTGATCCCCGGCCTGCAGCCGGCCGCGACCGCCGGCCCCGGCGGTAACGCCAATATCGGCGTGCGCGGCATTCCGGTGTCCACCGGCGGGTCGGAGTACGTGACGATCCAGGAAGACGGCCTGCCGGTGATCCTGTTCGGCGACGTCCAGTTCGGTAACAACGACTACTGGATCCGCTTCGACAACAGCGTCTCCCGGGTGGAAACGGTCCGCGGCGGGTCGGCCTCGACCTTCGCGTCCCAGGGCCCCGGTGCCGTGATCAACTACATCTCGAAGACGGGTGAGACCAAGGGCGGGGAGGTCGCGATCTCGTCCGGCCTGAACTTCACCGAGACGCGTCTCGACTTCGACTACGGCGACCACATCACCGACACCCTGCGCTTCCACGTGGGCGGCTTCTACAAGGACGGATCGGGTGCGGCGCACATCGGCTACAACGCCGAGAACGGCTACCAGATCAAGGCCAACATCACCAAGGACTTCGATGACGGCAAGGGCTTCCTGCGCTTCAACTTCAAGCGCCTGGACGACAAGGAGCCCACCAACACCTCCATGCCGACCCTGGCCACCCTGAGCGGCAACAACGTCACCGGCTTCGGCAACCTGCCGGGGATCGATGCGGGGCGTTACTCCTCGGCCGGCGTCTACAACCAGAGCTTCAAGGTCCTGGCGGCGGACGGCACGCTGAAGACCGTCCAGATGGAAGGCATCCACCCGGTGGTGACCTCCTTCGGCGGCGAGTTCCACTACAACCTGTCCGATACGCTCTCGGTGACCGACAACTTCCGCTACACGAACATGAGCGGCGTGTTCGCCAACCAGTGGACCACCGAGAATCTGACCAGCAGCCTCATCGCGTCGCCGGTCGGCTCCATCGTCTATGCGGCCGGTCCGAACAAGGGCCAGCTCTACACCAGCCCTTACATCAACAGCGGCGCGCAGGCCTACACGACCATGAAGGACGTGGGCAATGCGGTGAACGACCTGACCCTGAACGGCAAGTTCGCCGTTTCG
>DAINBM010000205.1:0-5383 GCA_036732965.1 Caulobacteraceae bacterium
CATGAAGTACCAGGAACTTCACCAGCAGCGAACTGCGCACGAACAGGCCCAGATTGAACATCCGCTCATCGCGGGGCATCGGCGCGGTATCGAGCATCTCCTCAAGCCGCTGGCGGCACCGCAGGGCTTCGGCATTGGCCGTGCTGACCTCCGCGGCCGGTGGGGGTGTCGTATCGCTCACGCCTCATCCTCCCACACTGCCCAGCCGATGCCGGAGCGACCGAAGCCGTTGCCATTGAAGAACATGATCCGGCGACCGTCGACAACCACGACGAAGGGATAGCAGGTCATGGTGCTGGCAAATCCTTCGGGCTGGAGGCCGAGGCCGCCCAGATCATCGAGCCGCCGCCAGTCTTCCCCGTCGTCCGAGGCGGCATAGCCGATGCGGTAGGCACCGGCCCCGTCCCGGTAGTCCCGGGATGAGCGGAAGCAGTACCACATGTGGTAGCCCCGGGCGTCGCGGATGACACTGGGATGGGAGAAGGCCTCCTCGTCGTCGCGCTGCGGGATCAGCAGGCGGCCGGGCCGGTCCCACGACACGCCATCCCGCGACGTGGCCCCCTTGATCCCGTAGACGGGCTCGTAACGGTCGCCGATGAGGACCCACCGCAGTCCGGAGATGTACCACATCCGCCAGAAACCCTCCTCCGGCAGGATACTCGGCGTGACGGCGATGTAGGGCTCCTCGGGTGTGCGGTCGAGCACCGGCCCCTCGAACATGCGCCGGAAGGTCGTGCCCCCGTCCGTACTGACGGCGATGCCCACCTAGTTGCGGTAGGGCACGCTGACACCGCGGTTCCAGCCGCTGTAGTAGAGCCACACGGCACCATCCCGCTCGATGGCGAAGCTGGGCATCACCCCATCATCATCGAATGTCCCCGGCGCCCCCATGGGCAGGATCGGCTCCCGGTGGAAGCCGAGGATCCGCCCGGGATCGGATCGCGCCACATCGAGGAAGGTGGTGAAGCTTCGGCCGTCCTCGAACCGGTCGGCATAGAAGATCCGGATCCGGTCCTCGAGGACCAGGGCGGTGGGCACCTGCGCATGGGAATGGGCGAAGCTGTGCTCGGCCGGATCGAAGATCCTGCCCTGGACGATCCATCCCATGGGTCAGATGTTCCTCAGGCGATGCGCCGGAACACGGCTGATCTCGGTGGCCGTTCCCATGAACACGGACCCGTCCGGAGCCGAGCCCAGCACCAGAGCTCCGGCACCGATCACCGATCCGGCGCCGATGGTGATGTTGTCCCTGAGCGTGGCGTTGACCCCGATGAAGGTCCGCGCGCCGATCCGGCAGTTTCCGGAAATGACGGCATGCGAGGCGATGAAGACGTCATCCTCGATGACGGTGTGGTGTCCCACGTGGTTCCCGGACCAGAGGATGCAGTCACGGCCGATGGACACGAAGGGCTGAATGACATTGGCTTCCATGATCAGGCAGTTCGGCTGTAGCTGGAAGTCCTTCCAGACATGGGCCCGTGGGCTCACAAAGCTCGCAAGGCTGTAGCCGAGCGCCTCCAGTGCCCGGCACTTGTCGGCACGCGGGCGGTTGACGCCGCGAAAGCTCATCGCGACGAAGGCGTCCGCCGCGTGGGGGGGGAACCGCACAAGGGCCGTGTCCAGATCGAGCACCGGCCGCCCGAGCAGGGTGTCGACCTCCCGGAAGGCCGGATCCACGACGAAGGCCACCACGTCCCGCCCGCCCTCGTCGGCGAAATAGGCACAGGCGACCTCGGCGATCTGACCGGCCCCGAAGATGATCAGCGGCCGTGTTGAGACAGGGTTTTCCAACGCGAGCTCCTCGATTCCGCTAGGTTTCCGGCAGGATGTCGGTCCGGAAGATCTGCCGCCGGGCAAAGCGATCCGTCGCGGTCGACACATGCGCCTGGATCACGCGGGACAGGACGGACTGGTCGAGGATCTCCGCCAGCCGCGCGGACTGATCTCGCAGACGAGCCTCCCGCAGGGCGCTCGACCGGGTCAGCGCCCGGAGCTCCCCGAAGAAGGCCTCGGCATCGGGGACGTCGGAGGCCGGCGGAACCAGGGCGGCAACGTCGCCGAAGTCCGTGCGCGTCATCACCACCGTACCCGCCCGCATGGCCGACAGGGCGCTCTCCCCCCCACCCTTGCGGAAGGGATTGGCAAAGATGTCGGTCATGGACAGCAGCGTCAGCAGCTCGGTCGAGAAGGGGATATGCATGATCTGGCCGCCGGCTGCCTGCTGCAGGGTGGCCAGAAGCGCCGGGTCAAGCGGTCCGACGATCAGCCAGACAAGTCGGCTGTCACCGAGCGTGAGGTCGAGCATGCCGGCGATGAAGTCGGGGCCCATGTCGACGCCCAGCCGATTGCCCACCGTCACCAGGATCACCTGATCATCGGAAAACCCGAAATCGGACTTCGTGGCGCGATGGAACGTGTCGTCCGCTCCATCGTGGGTGCAGGGTGCGCCGCCGGAATAGTTCGCGATGAAGGCGGGCGGGACACCGTACCGGGACCACAGGGCGCGCACATAGTCATCGGACTGCTGATGCCAGTAGACATCGGCGTACTGGAACGGCGGCACGTCGCCGCAGGTGAACATGATGGTCGGCGTGATGAGGGCGAGCTCGCTGATCCGGGGATCCAGCGCGTTGGCGCACCAGATGTGGCTGATCAGGTGGTCGGAACGGTCGAGGATGTCACGGATGACCCCGTCCTGGTTGAAGTCGCGGAAGTCCGGAGAAACGTCCAGCGCGGAAAACGCCTGCCGCGCATGGGCGGCCGTGTCGGGATGGATCTGGAAGGGGGCGAGCAGGAAGGTGATGGAGGCCCCCGGATCGCCCTCGGCAATGGCCCGGGCATAGTCGATCGCGCCACGCGAAGGCGAGTGGTGCGGGCTCTGCAGCTGGCCCGTGAAGATCAGATGGTGCCGGGGCCCGGAAAGGCGCTCGAGGCCAAGCCCGGAGGGACGTCCGACCAGATCGCGAAGCGCCCGACGCGCCGTCGCCATGATCGCGGCGTGGTCGCCCTCCGAAAGCGACAGTCCGCACCACCAGGTCAGGGACATCAGTCCCGAGATGAGGTTGAGCTGCTGGTAGCTGCCGATGCCCCCGGCCTGGCAGAAGCGCACCACCGAGCCCGCGGGGTCATTCAGATCCATGAACGACAGGTCAGGATCTCCCGTCTGGACCTGTGCGCGCGCCAGGATGTCTTCCACCGCCTGGGTGTATTGCGAAAGCGCCCGGGCGCGCAGCTGTGAAATCGGCGTCGGCATCAGCCGATCTCCCGCCCGCCGACCCGGGCCGCTGCATCCTTCAGGGCCCCACCGATCCGCGTCGCGTCGCCGTCGGACAGGTCCGGATGGAATGGCAGGCCCACACTGGTCTGCGCCCAGGCCTCGGTCTGCGGCAGTGCCGTGCGGGCGCAGTTCCGGAAGGCCGCCTCCTGATGGCAGCCGCTGCCCCACCAGTTGCGCTGGGATATCCCGTGGGCCGCGAACACCCCGCCCAGCTCGGAGCGCAGGGCCGGATCCAGCCGGACGACACAGGTGCTCGACACCCACGTCACCCCCCAGCCCGCCTGGAAGCGGATACCCGGTATGTCCCGGAGTGCCGTCCGGAGCCGTGTGGCGGCCAGCAGCCAGCGAAGCCTGCTGGCATCCCAGCCGTCCATCGCCGCCAGGGCCACGGCGGCACCGTACTCGCTCAACTTGGCGTTGGTCGCGCAGACCTCGGCCGCACGGGTCCCCCGGAACCCGAAATTCGATCGCTGCCGGACATCGGCCAGAAGGTTCAAATCGGATGAGGCCAGAAACCCGCCCTCGCCCGCACCGATGACCTTGGTGGCGTGCAGGCTGACGACCACAGGGACGTCGGCGCGCCGGGCCGTATCGAACCCCGCCGCCCCGTCAATGACCACCGGGATGCCTGTCTCGTCGCGAAAGGCCGCCCAGGCGTCCACATCGATGGGCGCGCCGAACGGCATGACCGGCATGACGCAGCCCACCGGTCCGGACACCTCGGCCAGGGCCGCGGCGACACAGGCCGGCGTCATCGCGCCGGTCTCCGCGGAGACATCGACGAACCAGGGCGTGTAGCCTGCGTCAAGGACGGCGTGGGCCGTGGCGACGAAGGTCCAGGACGGCAGGAGGCAGACCGCCCCCGGCACCGGCTGCAGGGCCCGCAGGGTGATCGTCAGCAGCTGGGTGGCGTTCGCCCCGGTAACCACTCCGGTCACCGCCCCGGTCACCGCTTCGAACCGGTCAGCCAGGCGCTGCTCCAGTTCCGAATTCAGCGGGCCGAAATTGGCGTATTGCCGCGCATCGTCGATCCGCCGCAGATAGGGAAGGATCTGGTCCGCGTCGGGAAGCCGGGGGCGCGCAATGTCCAGCGTCGTGAGCGGAGATCCGAGCGGACCGTTTCGGCTGTCATTTCGGCTCATCATGCCAGCGGCCACGGGTTTGATCTGAACTTTACCAGCAATCAAGTTCAATTGATTCCACAGGCCCGTCGATGGTCGGGCCCGGTTCTTCACCTGATTACTTACGGGCGACCCCGCACATACCGGAGCTGAAGGCCCGTAAACTGCCCTCAGGACGCATCATCGACGGGCGATCGACGTGGCGGGCGTCTGGCATGGGTCTTGGCGCATCCGGCGGCCCATGCCTCTCCGGGCACGGTGTCAGGTCCGATCCACCCGAAGCACCGTCTGCAGCAGCACATTGGCACCATTGGTGCAGTCGGCCCAGCGCGTCAGCTCCCGGGGGGAGTGGCTGATCCCGCCGACACTCGGAACGAAGATCATGCCCATGGGCGCAATGGCCGCGAGGTTCGCTGCATCATGCCCGGCCCCGCTGGGCAGGTGGGTGGTCGCCAGGCCAAGACCTGCGGCGGCGGCCTCGATCTGGCGCTGGAGGGCCGGACTGGCCAGCGCCGCGGCATCCTGCTCCACCGCCTTCAGGTCGATCTCGGTCTGCGTGTCCTCGGCGATCAGCCGGGCCCGGGCCTTGATCCGCTCGGCCACATCCCGGATCCGGGCGACATCCAGATCCCGGAGCTCGATGCTCAGGTTCACCCGTCCCGGCACCACGTTGCGGGCATTGGGCGACACGTCCAGATGGCCGACGGTACCCACCTGGCGTCCCGGCAGGCGGGTGACCTCCTCCTGCACGGCCTCGATCAGCTTGGCCGCGGCCAGCAGCGCGTTGCGCCGGTCCGGCATCGGAGTGGTGCCGGCGTGATTGGCAAAGCCGCGGATCTCCACCTCGTATTCGTCGATGGCCACGATCCCGTCCACGACACCGATGGGAATGCCGGCGGCCTCCAGGCGGCCGCTCTGCTCGATGTGCAGCTCGATATACGCGGCCAGTGCGCCTGCGGGGATCCGGGCGGCGGCAAGGTTGGCC
>DAINBM010000206.1:0-5370 GCA_036732965.1 Caulobacteraceae bacterium
GGCGGTCATGGGCGGGACGCCCGCCGTGAAGATGCTGCGCGAGGGCCTGGTGGGAGACGAGGTCTCCCGGGTGGCCGGGATTCTGAACGGCACCTGCAACTTCATCCTGTCCGACATGGAGCAGAGCGAGCGGAGCTTTGCCGAGGTGTTGGCCGATGCCCAGGCGAGGGGCTTCGCCGAGGCCGACCCGACCACGGACATCGGCGGGTTCGACGCCGGCCACAAGATCGCCCTTCTGGGGGCGCTCGCCTTTGGCGCGGCACCCAACTTTGCTGCGGTGGAGGTGGTGGGAATCGACCAGATCGAGTTGCTCGACATCCGGTTGGCCCGGGACCTCGGGTTCCGCATCAAGCTGATCGCCGAAGCGCACAAGGTGGGCGATCTGGCCAGCGTGAGCGTGGCACCCGCCCTGGTGCCCCTGGCCCATCCCCTGGCCCAGGCCGGTGGTGTCCTGAATGCCCTGTTCATCGAAGGTGCCCGGATTGGCCGGATCTTCCTCCAGGGGCCGGGGGCCGGTGCCGGTCCCACCGCCGCTGCAGTGGCCGCCGATATCGCCGACCTGATGACGGGCGCGATCCGGCCGGTGTTCCAGCGTCCGGCCGCGACGCTGCAGCCCCTGCAGCCCGCCGACCCCGAAGCCCGCCGGTCTGCGGTCTATATCCGGGTCATGGTGGCCGATCGACCGGGCGTCATTGCTGCGGTGACGGATGCCATCGCCCGGGCCGGTCTGTCGATCGACAGCTTTCTTCAGCGCAGTGTGCAGAATTCCGGGCTGGTTCCCATCGTCCTGACCACCCAGGTGGCATCGGAGGCGGCCATCCGGGATGCCGTGGCGCATATCGCGGCCCTCGATGCCGTGGTCGAGGGTCCGAGGACGATTCGTATCGCCAATATCTGAAATTCCGCTAGAACCTCGTCCCAACTGCCAACTGGCCGACAAGAAACATCCGGAGACGTCCCATGACTGCCACTGCCGCGCCCGCTGCCCTCGGCTCGCTGGACCGTAACCTTGCGCTGGACGCGGCCCGCGTCACCGAAGCGGCAGCCATCGCGGCCGAGCGGCTGGCGGGATGCGGCGATGAGAAGGCGGCGGACCAGGTCGCCGTGGACGCCATGCGCACGGCCCTGAACCAGCTTGATATTTCGGGCACCATCGTGATCGGCGAAGGCGAGCGGGACGAGGCACCCATGCTCTATATCGGCGAGAAGGTCGGCACCGGACACGGCCCCGCCGTGGACATCGCCCTCGATCCTCTGGAGGGCACGACCCTGACGGCCAAGGCCATGGCCAATGCCCTCGCCGTGGTGGCCTTCGCGCCGGGGGGCGGCATGTTGCACGCGCCCGATACCTACATGGACAAGATCGCCATCGGTCCCGGCTACGCGGCCGGGCTGGTCGATCTGGATGCCTCGCCGGCGGACAATGTCATGGCGCTGGCGAAGGCCAAGGGCGTGACCCCGGACAAGATCACCGCCTGCGTGCTGGACCGCCCCCGGCACAAGGACATCATTGCCAGCCTGCGGTCTGTCGGGGCGCGGGTGCACCTGATCTCGGACGGGGATGTGGCGGGCGTCATGAACACGGCCGACCCCACCACCGGGATCGACATCTACATCGGTCAGGGGGGAGCCCCGGAGGGAGTCCTGGCCTGCGCGGCCCTGAAGTGCGTGGGCGGGCAGTTCCAGGGGCGTCTGGTGTTCCGCAATGAGGACGAGAAGGCCCGCGCCCGGCGTCTGGGCCTCAAGGACGCGGATTTCGACCGGAAATATGCCCTGGACGAGTTGGTGCGGGGTGACGCGGTCTTCTCGGCGACCGGCGTGACGGACGGGGCGCTTCTGGACGGCGTGAAGATCCGCGACGGCTACATCCATACCCACACGGTGGTGATGACCTCCGCGACCGGCACGGTCAGCACGATCCGCACCAAGCACCGCCTCTGATGCGGCCGGACGGCGGCGAGTCGGCTGCCGAGCCGTCGCCGGCACCGGACACGGTGCCGGACGCGGCGTTCCTGGACGTGCATGCATCCCTCACCGGGCGCCGCTGGCAGATGCGGCCGGCGTCGCAGGATGTGATGCGGATGCTGATGCGGGCGGAAGGGCTCAGTGAACCCCTTGCGCGGGCACTGGTGTCCCGTGGGGTCACGCCCGCAACGGTGCGGGATTTCCTCGATCCCACCCTGAAGGCCCAGTTCCCCGATCCCTCGACGTTCGCCGACATGGATCGCGCGGCGGCGCTTCTGGTGGATGCCATCGAGGATGGTCGGCCGACGGTCGTCTTCGCGGACTATGATGTGGACGGGGCGACGAGCGCGGCCCTGTTGGTGCGCTGGTTCCGGCAGATGGGGCGGACGCTCGGGATCTATGTGCCGGACCGGGAGCGCGAGGGCTACGGACCCACGCCGGCGGTCTTCCGCAAGCTGAAGGACCAGGGGGCCGCCCTGGTGATCACGGTGGACTGCGGTGCCGCGGCCGAGGTGGCGCTCGCCACGGCCGCGGAGATCGCCCTGCCGGTCGTCGTCATTGATCATCACATGATGCGGGCCACTCCTCCACCCGCCGCGGCACTCGTGAACCCCAACCGGGCGGATTGCCGCTCGGGGCAGGGGAATCTCGCGGCCGCCGGGGTGGTGTTCGTGCTTCTGGCGGCGTTGAACCGGGAAGCGCGGCGCCGGGGTCTGTTCGGCGACGGTCGGGCTGAGCCGGACCTGCGCCAGTGGCTGGATCTGGCGGCGCTTGGCGCTGTCTGTGACGTGACGCGCCTGACCGGGTTCAACCGTGCGCTGACGGCGCAGGGCCTCAAGGTGCTGTCCGGATGGCGCAACCCCGGACTCCGGGCACTCGCGGATGTGGCGGTCACCGGCGGCGACGCGACGACCTTTCATGCGGGATTCGTCCTGGGACCGCGAATCAATGCGGGCGGGCGGATCGGTCGTGCGGATGTGGGGGCCCGGCTGCTGTCCACCGACGATCCCGAGGAGGCGCGCAGCCTTGCGGTGGAACTCGACGCCTTCAACGAGCTCCGAAAGCAGATTGAGGCTGACACCCTGGCCGAGGCGGAGCGCCAGCTGGCGGGTGCGGACGGACCGGTGCTGATCGCGGCAGGGGAGGGTTGGCGCCCCGGTGTGGTCGGCATTGTCGCCGGACGGCTTCGGGAACGGTTCCGTCGACCCGTGATCGTCATAGGGATCGATCCGGAAACAGGCATCGGCAAGGGTTCCGGCCGATCACAGCCGGGCGTCAATCTCGGCGCTGGGGTCCAGGCCGCCTTCGATGCCGGGCTTCTGCTCGCCGGAGGGGGCCATGCCATGGCCGCCGGACTGACCATCGAGGCCAGCCGAATCGATGCGTTGCGGCAGTTTCTGGTGCAGGCCCTGGGGGACGAATCCGTCCGCGCCACCCAAGCCGATTGTGTCGAGATCGATGCCCTGCTGACGCCCGGATCCGCGGACCGGGCCCTGTGGGCGGACTTCAATCGACTGGCCCCCTTCGGGCCCGGCAATCCCGAGGGAATGTTCGCCCTTGCCGATGTCCGCCCGCTCCGGCCCATGGCGATGCGCGGGGGACACGTCCGTTGCGATCTGGTGGACCTGCGCGGGTCCCGGTTGAAGGCCGTGGCCTGGCGGGCGGCGGATACGGCTCTGGGCCAGCGGCTGCTGGGCGGTGAGAACAGCCTGCACGTGGTTGGCCGCCTCAAGCCGGATGACTGGCAGGGCCGCGAGAGTGTGCAGCTCGAGATCGAGGATGCGGCAGATCCCCGGCGGCGATGACGTCCGGATCCGGTGTTTCGTCGCATTTTCTGCCACAGGGGTCTTGCGCGGCGGATCGTCGCTTTGTATACGGCGTCCTCCGCGGACGGGCCCTTCGTCTATCGGTTAGGACACCAGATTTTCATTCTGGGAAGAGGAGTTCGACTCTCCTAGGGCCTACCACCGCGTTGCCGCTTGAGCCTTTCGGGTTCGCTGGCCTTTACGAGACGCTTTTCGCGTCGCAGGATAATTTTCCCGTGATATGCTGGTTCATCCGCCTCGGGGCTTTGGTGGGTGTGAGGGGCTTATGTCGACTGGCTTGCAGGATGGTGCGGAGGCTGCACCGGAGTCCGTACGGATCGGTGGGCGGATCAAGTGGTTTGATCCGGGCAAGGGCTACGGCTTCATCGTCCCGGACGATCCGTCCCTCACCGATCTCAAGGATGTTCTGCTGCATGTGACCAGCCTGAGGCAGTGCGGGAGGGATCAGGCCCTTGAGGGCTCCCTGGTGGTGTGCGACGCCGTGCGGCGGCCCAAGGGCTGGCAGGTGACCGCGATCATCGAGCTGGACGAGACGACGGCCGTGCCGGCGTCCGCGCGGACCCACGATCAGGCGCGCAATGATGGATACGGGGATTTCGGCGGAACCCGGATGACGCGGACGTCCGGCTATTCGCCCCCCCGTCCGCCCTGTGATGCCGACACGCCGCCGGAACGGGCCAAGGTGAAATGGTTCAACCGGACCAAGGGATACGGCTTTGTCGTGCGGGACACGGCACCGGGGGACATCTTCGTCCATATCGAGGTGCTGCGGCGGTGTGGCTTCGACGACCTCCAGCCCGGGGATGACGTGGTGGTGCGCTTTTCCACCGGGCCCAAGGGACTGGTCGTGGCGGACATCGAGCCTTTGACGCAGGTCTAGTGGCTGGCCTATAGCTCCCTCGAACCGGGGAGCAGGTGATGCGGCAGGGCTTCAATCTAATCGGTGTGATCTCGGCGGCGGCCCTGCTGGCCGGACTGGCAGGGCTGGCGGCGGTGGGCGTGCATCCGCCTTCGGCCCGGGCCGAGTCCGAGGCCAGCCGGGACGACGGCAAGCCGCAGTCCCTGCCGGTCGAGACCCTCCAGGTGATAACCCGCAAGGGCCCCGTGTCCTTTCATGCGATGGTGGCCCGCACCGATTCAGAACGCGAGCTCGGCCTGATGTTCCGCCGCGAGATGGCGCCCGACGAGGGCATGATCTTCGAGTTCCCGGATGCTGCACCCCGGGCCTTCTGGATGCGCAACACGATCCTGCCTCTGGATATCCTGTTCATCGACCCCAGGGGCCGCATCCTGAACATCGCGGCCCAGGCGAGGCCCTATGACGAGACGCCGCTGCCGTCCGTCGGCCCGGCTCAGTCGGTTCTCGAGATCAACGGGGGCCTTGCGGCGAGGCTCGGCATCCAGCCCGGGGATCGTGTCCGGGTTGCGGGCAGGGTCGGTCACTGACAGACCGGCATGCCGTCGGGCGGGCTTGCCACGCCTCCGGAAACCCACTACCCACCTGATCCCTCGGGTGAGCCGGGACGGAGCGTAGCGCAGCCTGGTAGCGCATCTGGTTTGGGACCAGAGGGTCGCAGGT
>DAINBM010000207.1:0-5369 GCA_036732965.1 Caulobacteraceae bacterium
CCTCCAGGGCACCGAGCCGATCATCGAGCCGCCGAAGCGCCTCTTCCGTCGGGTCTTCCGGCGCCGTCATGTTGGCCCTGCCAGAGATGGCCCCGGGACAGGGTCCCTGAGCCGGTTGGATCGCGGCGGAACCTATAAGGGCGAGTGCACTGCGTCAAGGCGGGAAGTCACGCCGGTCAATTCCGGAATAATCCAACAGATACAGCTTGTTATCCGTCAGCGGCCGGGCTGCCCCTTCGGCAGGGGATCCTGCGAGGCCGGGATCCATTCGTCATGGTCGTCCGGCGGCAGACGGAACCGCCCGACACCCCAGTCGCCCCGTTCCCAGTCCGCCCGGGCCTCGGCCAGGGTCTCGGCACGAGACGAGACAAGGTTCCACCAGATGAAGCGGGGCCCCACCGACTCCCCGCCCAGGGCCATCACCGTGGCAGGGGTCAGAGCCGTCACAACCGGTTGTCCGACAGGGGAAAACACCGCCATCTGCCCGGCCTTCAGGGGGTGTCCGTCCACCTCTACCTGTCCGTCCACCACATAGATGGCCCGCTCCGCATGGCCCACCGGCAGGCCCGCCCGGCTGCCCGGCTGCATGGCCCAGTGGATGTAGAACATCGGCGAATGGGTCGCGACCCTGGCCCGGGCCCCGTAGGCCTCCCCCGCGATCAACCGGGCGAACAGCCCCCCTGATTCGTAGGACGGCAGGTCGTCCCCTTCGTGATGGGCGAAGGCGGGATCGGTCTCCTCGAACGCATCGGGCAGGGCAACCCAGGCCTGCAGGCCGTGCATGACGGTTCCCGTGGCCCTGAGGGACGGGTCGGTCCGCTCCGAATGCACGATGCCCCGACCGGCCGTCATCCAGTTCACCTCGCCGGGACGGATCACCTGCTTCACCCCGAGGCTGTCCCGGTGGGTCATCTCCCCCTTCAGCAGGTAGGTGACCGTCGACAGGCCGATGTGCGGGTGCGGCCGGACGTCGATTCCCTGCCCCGGCCGGAAGGTCGCGGGGCCCATGTGGTCGAAGAAGATGAAGGGGCCGACCATCCGGTGGGTCGGGAACGGCAGCACGCGGCCGACCTCGAAGCCGCCCAGATCCCGGCGGCGCCCTTCGATGACAAGGTCGATCATGCAGACAGCTCCCGAGTGACCGGCTCGGGCGGAGCCTATCACGTCACGCGGGCGAGACGAGGCCCAGGGGAACGGCGGTGGTCGATTTGACGGAACGCATGACGATCCGGCTGACCACGTTGGACACCAGGCCCAGGGAGAGGATGTGATCCCGCAGGAACTCGTCGAAGGTGTGCATGTCCCGGGTGACGATCCGGAGCACATAATCCTCCCCGCCGGTGACGGTGGCGCAATGGGTCACCTCCGGCCAGCGGGCGACCTCCCGCTCGAAGGCCTCGAGGTTTTCCCGGGTCGGCAGGCTGAGCTTGACCGTGGCATAGACCTCGAAGCCAAGGCCCAGCTTCTCCTGATCCAGCAGGGTCACGCGGCGCTGGATGACGCCCACGTCCTCGAGCCGCTTGATCCGGCGCCAGCAGGGCGACGAGGACAGCCCCACCCGTTCGGCGATTTCCGCCACGGACAGGCCCGCATCATTCTGGACCAGATCCAGGATTCTGGTGTCAACGGCGTCGAGCAGTTCCGACAATCTCACCCCCGAAGTGCGGATCTCGCATGAAATTCACCCGAATTTCAGGCAAACCTCACGCGGTTTGGCAAGTTTCTTCCAACATCGCGACGAAAAATGCAAGCCGCTACCGGAATTCCCCCACCCGCCCGCCCGGCAATGCCGTCGGCAGCGGCAGCAGAGCCCGATCCTGCAATCGATTTGAGCGGTCCGGCCCGGCCCATGGAGCGGCTCACGGAACCGCTTTGGCGTTAACCCTTAGAAAAGGTGAAGCACCCCCCATATGACAGGGACAGCCGCTTCAGGGGTCCGACACACATGCAGACGCGCAATCCCTTTCTCGATGAACTCGCCAAGACCATGGAAGGCGCGGCGAGCATCGCCCAGGCCGCCACCGAGGAGGCCCGGGCCGCGATGCGGGCCCAGGCAGATCGCTGGGTGGCAGAGCTCGACCTTGTCCGGCGGGACGAGTTCGACGCCCTGCGGGACCGGCTGACGGCCGAAATTGACGCCCTGAAGGCCGAGATCGGCAAACTTACCTTGGCTGGGGATATCGCTCGCCCATCGGATGACGCCGGTTGAGCCACACCTGCCACTGCGGATACGCTGAAGTCGGGACTGATTCCGCCGTCAGGCATTAACGCCTGGGGCGGGTCTCCCACGGGGACCACAAGATGGATACGCGGCAGACAGAGGACGGCGAGTTCGGCTTCGACCCACTCGATGTGGTCGAACACGTTCTGACGGCGGAAAATCTTGAGTTCGACCGGACCGAGGATGGCGATCTGGCCTTTGCCCTGACTGGCGACTGGAAGGACTACGAACTGTGGTTCGCCTGGCGTCCGGAAGCCGACTGCCTCCAGCTTTGCCTGTCCCTCGATCTCAAGGCCGGCAAGGCCCTGCGCGTGCAGAGCCACGAACTGCTGTCGCTGATCAACCAGCGGGTCTGGCTCGGACATTTCGAGGTCTGGGCGGATGACGGCGAGATCATCTTCCGCCACGCCATGGCCCTGCCGCCCGGGGAGCGCCCGACCCTGGCCCAGGCGGCCTCCATGATCGATGCCGCGGTTGAGGCGGCGGACCGCTTCTATCCCGCCTTCGACTTCCTGCTGAAAGGCTCGCGCTCTCCCGAGGACGCCATGGCCGCCTGCATGTTCGAAACGGTCGGCCACGCCTGACCGGTCCGGGGCGGCCGCGCAGCGCTAGCCCCGCCGCATGATGAATTCGTGGTCCAGGGTCGAGCCGACCTTGAAGCTGTATTCGCCCACCTTGCGGAAGCCGTCCTTCTCGTAGAACCGCTGTGCCCGCAGGTTCTCCGACCAGACTCCCAGCCAGATGACCGTGTGGCCGAGATCATGGAGCGCGGCGATGGCGGCTCTGTGCAGGGCCTGGCCGGCACCCGTGCCCTGAGCCCGCTTGACGAGATAGATCCGCTTCAGCTCACCGTCCTCGGGCCGGGCATCGGCATGCGGCAATCCGTTGGGCCCGACGAGGGCATAGCCCACGGCCTCGCCATCCATCTCGGCCAGCAGGTGGACATAGCGCGGGTCCGCCTGATAGGCCGCGATCACATCCTCGCCATAGGCCTGGGGCAGGAATTCCGCCAGATCCGCGTCGGTGTAGGGCAGCTTCAGTTCCGTCACGAAGGTGTGGACGAAGGTCTCCCGGCCGAGGCGACTCAGCGTGGATGTATCCGCCGGGGTGGCGGTGCGGATGGTGATCTCGGTCATGACGGGCAGCCTCAGGCGTCAGCAGCGCGGCGCCAGAGGCCGCGGAACAGCAGGTAGAGCCCCACAGGCAGGGGCACGGCGATCAGACCCGACCAGGACCCGGCCACCGGATCATCCATCACCAGGGTGGCGATCAATGTCACCTGCACCAGCGCGGCCAGGATCGCGATCCACGGGAACAGGGGCATGCGGTACGGGCGCGGCAGGTCCGGCTCGGCCAGCCGCAGGCGGATGGCGCTGACACAGACCATCAGGATCGCGCCGATGCTCCACGGGGCATAGATGCGGACGATCCACTTGTAGCCGGTGTCGGGGGCCAGGATCATCGACACCACGACCATGGTCAGGGACAGGGCGGAGACGAGGGCGAGGCTGGCCAGGGGCGTGCCGCTGGTCGCGACCTGGGTGAGGAATCGCGGGGCGACCCCGTCCCTCGCCATGGCGAACGGCACGCGGGATGCCGCCATGATCTGCAGATTGACGATGGCCACCAGGGAGAACAGCCCCATGGCCGTGACAAAGGTATTGGCGACGGGGCCCATGACCACGCCCGCCGCATCTCCCACCGCGAAGGTGGACCCCGCCAGCACCGACGGCGGCAGCACGTTCAGGGCGGCGGCATTGACCAGCACATAGAGGAGCGTGACCAGCCCGATGCCCCAGAAGGTCGCCCGGGCAACGTTGCGCTGGGGATTGTCGACCTCCTCCGAGAAATAGATCGCCCCGTCCCACCCCGCATAGGTGGAATAGATCACGCTGATGGCGGTGACCAACGCCCCGATCGACGTGATCGGCCCGACGGCGCGCGCGGTATCGCTGACGGCCTTCATCGCCGGCGGCGGATGCGGTGCCACGAACAATATGGCCACCAGCACGATGAAGGCCCCGCCCTTGATGGCGCTGCCGACGCTCTGCGAGGTGCCGCTGATCCGGGTTCCGGCGGCATTGAGCAACGTCAGCCCGAGGATCAGCCCGCCGGCCAGCACACCGGCGTGCACCTGCGCGAGGAAGCCCAGCCGGTGCACGTATTCACCGAACACCACCGAGATGAAGGCATTGGAGGCCACATACTGCAGGAAGGTGAGCCAGCCATTGAGGAACCCCGTTCCGGGACCGAAGGCCCGGGCCGAGATGGAATAGGTGCCGCCGGCCAGGGGAACCGATGCACCGGCCTCCACCAGCGGCATGGCGGCCAGCATGGCGGCGACGCCGCCGAGGCCCCAGGCCACCAGGATCGCCCAGGGCTCGGTGATCGCCTTCGAGACCTCGCCCGGTGCCCGCATGATCCCGGATCCGATGACCCCGCCCACCACCACCGCCAGTCCGAAGACGAGGCCGAGGACGCGGAGCAACTGGGGAGGGGACCGGGTGGCGGTGGCGGACATCATGAACCTGGGACAGCAAGCCTCGAGCCCGCAGGCTAGCGGACCGCAGCCTCCCCGCCTAGTCGTCCGGTCCGCCCACCGGGTGCCGGGTCCGGCGGAAACTCCTCCGGCGCACGGACGACACCGGCTCCCCCCCCTTTTCCCCGGCCCTGCGGCGGGGCAATGTCGGACCATGACCGTCCCTGTCTATTCCCACACAGCCATGGCCCGCCACAGCAACGGTGCCGAACACGCCGAACGTCCGGAGCGGCTGGCCGCCGTGCTCGAGGCCCTCACCGCCGCCGGGCTGGGCCGCGATCGCCGGGATGCGCCGATGGTCGACCGGACCCGGCTGGCCCGGGTGCATCCCGCGGGCTTCATCGACGCCATCTTCGCCGCAGAGCCGGTGCGCGGCCACACCCGGCTGGATCCCGACACCGCCATGTCCCCGGGCAGCCTCGAGGCGGCGCTGCGCGCAGCCGGCGCGGTGACGGCGGCCGCCGAGGCCGTGGCCCGGGGCGAGATGGACCGGGCCTTCTGCGCCGTTCGCCCCCCGGGCCACCACGCCGAGCCGGACGCCGCCATGGGGTTCTGCATGTTCTCCAACGCGGCCGTTGCGGGCTTGGTCCCTTCATCGAGGAGGTGTTC
>DAINBM010000208.1:0-5365 GCA_036732965.1 Caulobacteraceae bacterium
TCTTGCGCTTCGAGCGGATCTCCACGGCCCCTTCGGCGGCCAGGCGACTGAGGGCGTCGCGCACCGGCATCTGGCTGACCCCGAGCTCCGCCGCCAGTCCACGGGTGGAGAGGCCGAGGCCGGGGACGATCTTGCCGGTGATCAGGCGTGTCCGCAGCTCCTCGTAGATGCTCGCGTGCAGCACCGGCACATCGTCGGCGGGATCCGCCGAAGGTTCAACCGCTGCGATCCCCGCTCGGGCCATGGATTGCTCCGCGATGCCGGAGGGCCGCTCCCACCTGCCGCGACAAGCTTAGCGGCGATCCCGGGCATCTGATAGTGCAGGGGGGCGGCATCCCACCCTGGCCCCAGATGTCCGGCAAGGCCCGCCTCGATGCCTGAACCCTGCAGCCGGCAGGCACGCGGTTCAACATCTGCCTGAGGGTCTGTGATAGGCTCGCTTCCGGCATTGTCTGCACCTTCAAAACCATCTCGCAGGCAGATGTCCGGGCCTTGCTGGGGGATCCGTTCATGGGGGAAAGACCGGCTGCGGCTGAGGGTCTGATGGAATGAACATGGATGGGTTCAATGCCGGCCTCGACATGGGCCGATCCTGGTACGCCGCAACGGCCGCCGCGTCGCCCCGCGACCCCGCCCTGGCGGGAGATATCTCCTGTGATCTCGTCATCGTCGGAGCGGGCTGCACCGGCCTGGCGGCCGCCCTGTTCGCCGCCCGCCAGGGGCGCAGCGTGGTCGTCCTGGAGGGGGGCGAGGTGGGCTGGGGCGCGTCAGGCCGAAATGGAGGGCAGATCATTCCCGGCCTGCGCAAGGGCGCGCTCGAGCTGGTACGGGTGCTGGGCGTCGAGCGGGCGCGGTCCCTGTTCACCCTGGCGCTCGAGGCCCGGCAGCTGGTCGTCGACCTGGTGCAGGACCTGGAGATCGACTGCGACCTGCGCCTGACCGGACATCTGCTGGGGGCGCTCAAGCCGTCGCAGCTGCGCGACTTCGAGGACGAGGCGGCGTGCCTCGACACGATCATGGACTATCGCCATGTGCGGTTGCTGAACCGCGAGGACGTTCGCGCCGCCGTGGCCACGCCGGAGTTCGTGGGCGGATGTGTCGATGAATTGGGCGGACACCTCCACCCGCTGAACTATACCCTCGGCCTCGCAAGGGCCTGTCGCGCGGCCGGCGTGCAGATCTTCACCCACTCCCCGGCCACGGCCCTCGACGCCCGCGGGGCTCGGGGCGCGGTGGTCTCGACGCCGGGCGGACGGGTGCAGGCGCAGCATGTGATCCTGGCCGGCGACGCCCTGCTCCAGGGACTGTTCCCGCGGGTCAACCGCCGGATCATGCCGGTGGCCAACTATATCGTGGCCACCCGACCTCTGGACGATCCGGGCGCACTGATCGCCAACGATCTGGCCGTGACCGACAGCCGGTTCGTCGTGGACTATTTCCGCCTGACCCGGGACGGGCGGCTGTTGTTCGGCGGGGGGGAGCGGTACACGCCCCGGCCGCCGGCGGACATCGGAGCCTTTGTCCGGCCGTATCTGGAGCGGACCTTCCCCCAGCTCGCGGGCATACCCTTCGACCATGCCTGGGGCGGGATGGTGTCGATCACCCTGTCGCGTCTTCCGCATATCGGACGGGACGGGCCGGTCCTGTACGCCCACGGCTATTCGGGGCAGGGGGTGGTGCTGTCGTCCCTCGCAGGACGCCTGCTGGCCGAGGCGCTGGACGGCGATGCCGCCGGGCTCGAGCAGTTCGAACATGTGGAACCCCCGGCCTTTCCGGGCGGGCGGCTGTTCAGCTGGCCGCTGCACGTGCTGGGCATGGCCTGGTATGCGCTGCGCGATCGCCTATGAGGGAACCGCGTCCGTTGCGCGGGACGCGGCAGGCGGGCGATCCGCCGCCATGAGGGCCAGCGTTGCCGTTTCGATCCGTGTCTCCAGTTCGCGCATGAAGATCGGACGCTTCAGACCGGCGGGGATCGGCTCGAGAACCTCGAACACCACGGTGCCGGGGAACCGGGCGATGCCGTGGGCCGGCCAGTGCAGTCCGGAATTGGTGGCGAGGGGGACGCAGGCCACATCCAGTTCCCGGTAGAGGGCGGCGATGCCGGGCTTGTAGTCGGGTGCCGCTCCCGGCTGGACCCGGGTGCCCTCGGGGAGGATCAGAACCTGGCGACCCTCGTCGAAGCGTTGCCGGACGGATTTGATGAGCGCCCGGAGCGTCTTGGCCGCCCCGTCCCGGTCGATGGGGATCATTCCGGAGCGCTGCGCGTACCAGCCATAGATCGGGATGTTCAGAAGTTCCCGCTTCAGCACAATGGTCGGGCAGGCGAGGAAGACGAACGGGGCGACCGTGTCCAGCATGCTCTGATGCTTGCCCGCGATGAGCACGCCGGTCTCGGGCAGGTTATGCAGGCCGCGAAGTTCGACCCGGATGCCGCAGATCACGTGCAGCGCCCGGACGGTGGAGCGGCACCAGACCCGGACGGCGATCAGGGCGATGTCCGGCGCGATCAGCAACATCGGCAGGCAGACCGTCCCCACGACCAGCGCGGAGCCGCCCATCCAGATATTGAAGATCAGCCCCCGCAGCCAGGTGATCGGTGTGGGTGTTCGGACTGGGATCAAGAGGCGACCCCGGGGGTGGCGGACGTCGCGGGTGCGCTGTGAGCGGGCGTCTTCGCCGGTCGGACATGGTTCCAGGCCGAACGAGCCAGTTCCCGGGTCAGAATTGCCAGATACTTGCAGTATTCCACCGTGATCCGCCGGGTGTCGCCCCAGTGGGACCACCAGTGGCGGGCGTTCACCGTGTCTGTGACCACGGGATAGGGGTAGAGCTCGACCCCCGGCATTGTGGACTGCAGCTCCAGAATAGCGCGGGGGATGTGATAGTCGGCGGTCACCACGATCAGGCTGTGATAATGGTGGAAGGCGACCCACCGCGCCGTCTCCACGGCATTGCCACGGGTCGTCTCCGCCCGGAAGCCGAGATCGACGCAGCAGTCCCAGATGCGGCCGACACCGCGGGCCACATATTTCACCTCGGACCGGCGGGCCTGAGGGTTCACGCCCGAGATCAGCAGACGGCGGCCCTTGCCTTCCTCCAGCAGCTGGACAGCCGCCTCAATGCGGATCGAGGAGGCCCCGGTCAGCGCCACCAGGGCATCGGCATTGGGCGGCTCGAAGGCCGGGGTCGAGCTCGCCACGCGGGAGGCGAAGGCCACGAGCCCGAAGACCCAGAACAGGACCAGAAGCATCATGACGGCGAGAAACTTCATGTCGCTGTCCGTCCTTCCTGCAGCAAGGTGCCCCGGCCCGGGGTGATGATCCGGTTCATACCTGCTCCCGGAGGATGGCCATGGCAACGCTGTGCGCCGACACGGCCGCGACGACCGCCCCAAGCACCGGCGCAGCGAGGCAGGCCAGCAGGTCGGTCCAGGCCACCGGCAGGACCGGAGAGAACCCGTCCGATCCACCGGTCAGCCTCAGTATAGCGCCAACGACGGCCGCCGCCAGTGCGCCATAGGCCGCAGACCGGGTGGCGAGGGCGGCAAAGCGCATCTGGAACAGCCGGGCCACGAACCGGTCCTCGGCACCGCAAAGATGCAGCACTTCCACCACATCCCGCCGGGCGGCGAGGCCCTGGCGGGTGGCAAAGGCCACCACCGAGGCCGCAGCCGTGGCGATCAGCAGGCAGGCCACCGCGGCACTGATTCGGACAATGTCGCCGCTCCCTCGGACATCGGCCATCCATCGGGCATGGTCGTCCACCGTGGCATTGAGATGGGCGGCGGCCAGGGCCCGGTTGAGATCCGCGGCGCTGGCAGGGCGATCCGGCGTCAGTTCCACGGTCACCAGTTGCGGAAGCGGCAGGTCGGCCGGGATGTTGCCATTGCCAAGCCAGGGTTCCAGCAGGGCCTCGGCCGCCTTGCGGTCCAGGGCCCGGGCCTCGCTCACGCCCTTGACCCCGGCGACGGCCTCGGCGGCGCGGGCGGCCGCCTCGGCCCCGGTCTCCCCGCCCAGCGGCCGAACCTGCACGGTGGCGGAGGTGGACAGCTGCCGCGCCCAGCCCTGGGCCGCGCGGTCGGCCGCCAGGGCGGCAATGACCGCGATGCAGGCCAGGAAGGACAGCACCGCCACGGTGAAGACGAGGCCCGGATCCCGGAAGTCTGCGCTGGGCAGGATCGATGCGGCGGGGTCCGGCCCGCGGTCCTCCGCATCCGTCACAGGATGCCCGTTCCGGCAAAGGTGTCGCCGTCCTCGGGGAACGGACGGGAGCCGGCGCCGGGGTGCTGGGTCAGGCGTCCCTGTTCCAGATGCATCACCGGCATGCCCGACCGCGCCACGAGGTCCTGATCATGGCTGGCGATGACGACGGTGGTGCCCATGCGGTTCAGCTCGACCAGCAGACGCAGGATGCGAAGGGCCATGGCGTGATCCACATTGCCCGTCGGTTCATCCGCCAGCAGGATGTCCGGCTTGGTCACCACGGCACGGGCGATGTTGAGCCTCTGCTTCTCCCCGCCGGACAGGGTGGGGGGATAGGCCCATACCCGCTCCCCCAGCCCGACCCATTCCAGGAGCTCGATCACGTCGCTCTGATATTGCTCGAGCCGCTGTCCGGCGATGCGCAGGGGCAGGGCCACATTGTCGAACGCGGTCAGGTGATCCAGCAGGTGAAACTCCTGGAAGACCACGCCGATCCGGCGCCGCAGGAAGGGCAGTTCGGTCCGTGGCGTGGTGCCGATGTCGTGGTCGAAGATGCGCAGTCGTCCGCTGGACGGGCGCGCGGCGATGTAGATCAGTTTCAGGAGCGAACTTTTCCCCGCACCCGACGCACCGGTAAGAAAATGGAAGGAGCCCGGTGTTAACCTAAGGTCGATGTCGCGCAGCACCTCGGGTGTCTGGCCGTAGCGCATCGAGACGCCTTCGAAGGAAACGACGGGAATCCCAGTGCCATCCGAATTTAAATCCGCAAAATCATATAGTTGGCTGGACATGGCGCCTGGAATCGGCAAGCTCCTTCGGACAGGCGCAAGGCCCCCGATTCGACGAGCATGATACTCACCTGCCCCGACTGTGCCACTCGCTATTTCGTGCGGGAGGGCGCGATCCCCGACAGTGGCCGCAAGGTCCGCTGCATCGGGTGCGCCCACGTGTGGGTTGCCACCAGTCTCGACCTGTCCGCCGATGAGGGCGGCGAGGCGGTGGTTCCGGCCGAGGCATCCCGTCCGTCCCTTGCCGGCGGTGAGGGGCTCGAGACCCCGATCACCGGCCAACTCGCGGTCGAACCGCCCCTGCCGGCCCAGATTCGCGCAAAGGTCCGGGCGCAGCGCGAAACCCGCGAAGCCGTGGCCGCCGGTGTCGTCTGG
>DAINBM010000209.1:0-5347 GCA_036732965.1 Caulobacteraceae bacterium
CTCGGGCGCATCGACGCCGTCCTCGTCCTGAACAGCGGCCTCGGCCTCGAAGAACTCGTGGCGCTGGGTGAAGCGCAGCAGCGCAGCGCGGGTCTTGCCCTCGACCAGCACCTTCACCGTGCCGTCGGGCAGCTTCAGCAGCTGCAGGACGGTCGCGATGACGCCCACGTCGTAGATGGCCCCGGGCTGGGGATCGTCATCGGTGGAGTTGCGCTGGGTGGCGAGCAGGATCTGCTTGTCGCCGCGCATGACTTCCTCAAGCGCCTTGACCGACTTCTCGCGGCCGACGAACAGCGGCACGACCATGTGCGGAAACACGACGATGTCGCGCAGGGGCAGGACGGGAAGAATTCGAACGTCAGACATGTTTCACTCCTTGGCCGCATGCGGGCTAGGTCCCGCATCAGCCCGAACAGGACCCGCTGGCCGACGGACTGCCCGACCAGGAGCTGGCACGGTCCCTGCCCACCCCGATCGCGGCGGCGGATGCAGAGCCTAGGCCTCTTAGATGGCCGGTCGCCTCACCTATTCAAGCATCATGAGCGGTGTCGCCCGCGGCCGACCACGGGGCAAGGCCAGGGATGATGCCGAATCTGTGCATATCTCGGCGGCCACTCCATCGATCGACGTCTGCCACAAAAGAAAAGAGGCCAGGTTTCCCCGGCCTCGTTCCGCCTTGTGCCGCGAACGGCGATCAGGAGGCCTGACCGCCCCGCTTCTCGGCATAGATCATCAGGGGCTGGGCGCGGCCTTCGACCACCTCGCCATTCACCACCACCTCTTCCACGCCCTGATAGGTGGGCAGCTCGAACATGGTCTCGAGCAGGATGCCTTCCATGATCGACCGCAGGCCGCGGGCCCCGGTCTTGCGCTGGATGGCCTTGCGGGCGATGGCGTGCAGGGCATCGTCGGTGAAGGTCAGGCCGACCGTCTCCATCTCGAACAGGCGCTGGTACTGCTTGACGAGGGCGTTCTTCGGCTCGGTCAGGATCTTCACCAGAGCCACCTCGTCGAGGTCCTCCAGCGTCGCGATGACCGGCAGACGGCCGATGAATTCCGGGATCAGGCCGAAGCGCAGCAGATCGTCGGGCTCCACATTCCGCAGGACCTCGCCGGTGCGGCGGTCTTCCGGATCCTTTACCGTGGCGCCGAAGCCGATGGACGAGCCCTTGCCCCGCCCGGAGATGATCTTCTCCAGACCGGCGAAGGCCCCGCCGCAGATGAACAGGATGTTGGTGGTGTCCACCTGCAGGAATTCCTGCTGGGGATGCTTGCGGCCGCCCTGGGGCGGCACGGAGGCGACGGTGCCTTCCATGATCTTCAGCAGGGCCTGCTGCACGCCCTCGCCCGACACGTCGCGGGTGATGGACGGGTTGTCGGACTTGCGGCTGATCTTGTCGACCTCGTCGATATAGACGATGCCGCGCTGCGCCCGCTCCACATTGTAGTCAGCGGCCTGCAGCAGCTTGAGGATGATGTTCTCCACGTCCTCGCCCACGTAACCGGCTTCGGTCAGGGTGGTGGCGTCGGCCATGGTGAAGGGCACGTCGATGATGCGGGCCAGCGTCTGGGCCAGCAGGGTCTTGCCGGAGCCCGTGGGGCCGACCAGCAGGATGTTGGACTTGGCCAGTTCGACGTCGTTGTTCTTCTGGGCGTGGTTGAGGCGCTTGTAGTGGTTGTGCACCGCCACGGCCAGGACCTTCTTGGCATGGTCCTGCCCGATCACGTAGTCGTCCAGCACGTCGCGGATCTCGCGGGGGGTCGGAACGCCGTCCTTGGACTTCACGAAGGCGATCTTGTGCTCTTCGCGGATGATGTCCATGCAGAGCTCGACGCATTCATCGCAGATGAACACCGTCGGGCCGGCGATCAGCTTCCGCACCTCATGCTGGCTCTTTCCGCAGAAGGAGCAGTACAGGGTGGACTTGGTATCGCCGCTGGCGGCTTTGGTCATAGCGCATCTCACTTTTCAGCCGCGGGGCCAAAGGACCGGTTGCGGCGACGATAACCACCCCTCGGTGGTCGCAGCTGCTCATCTGGAGCCGTCTGCAGCCGAAGCTACACACACAAGGCTTACAGAAAGCTGACGAACCCCGAAAGGGCATACGAGCACAGGACGTTCTGCACGATCAAGGGGCAAGGCGCGCATCAACGGCACGCACCTTGCATTCTGCCGGCCAATAGGCTTTGGAGTGGTTCAAATGGTGATGCATTCGGACGAACGCCAGAGGCCAAGCCCCGTTCCAAGCCCGCAGGCTGCTCGCGGCGGGCCCGTGGTGGCGTTCGACTTCGACGGAACCCTGACGACCCGCGACTCGTTCACCGACTTCCTGCGCTGGCGGGACGGGACGGTCAGCTATGGTCTGGGACTGGCGCGGCTGATGCCGGCGGCCCTCCGCTGGCTGGGAAACCGGGACCGGGCGCAGATCAAGGCCGCGGCCGTCCGCACCTTCCTGCGCGGCATGCCCCGGGCGCTGCTGGAGCAGGAGGCCCACGAATTCGCCACCCTCACCGCTCCGCTGCTGTTGCGGCCCGATGCCCTGAAGGTCTGGCGTCGCCATCGCTCCAACGGGGCGCGGATGGTGATCGTCACCGCCTCGCCGGAGATCGTGGTCGCGCCCTTCGCCCGGGGGCTTGGAGCAGATGTACTGATCGGCACGAAGCTGCTGTTCGACCAGCAGGACCGGGTCGTCGGCTGCTTCGAGGGGAACAACTGCCGCGGGCCGGAAAAGGCCCGGCGCCTGCGCGAGGTGTTCGGTGAGAACATCCGCCTCCATGCCGCCTATGGCGACACGATCGGCGACCGGGAAATGCTGGATATGGCGGATGAGAAGTACATGCGCCTGTTCGTCGCCGATCCGACCCGCCCGCAGGGCTGACCGGCCGCGCTCGCCGCCCGCCTGCCGCGACACCGCAGCAGGCAGGGGCGGTTGTTCTCAGGACGCGACGCTGAGGTCGGTGCCGTCCCGGGTCTCGTAGACGTGATCCACCAGGCCGAAGGCCTTGGCTTCCTCCGCCGTCATGAAGTTGTCCCGGTCAAGCGCCCGCTCGATGACCTCGATCGGCTGGCCGGTGTGCTTCGCATAAAGCTCGTTCATGCGCTTCTTGGTCTTGATGATGTCCTCGGCGTGACGCTCGATGTCAGACGCCTGTCCGCGGAACCCGCCGGAGGGCTGGTGCACCATGATGCGGGCATTCGGAAGCGCGATCCGCTGACCCTTGGCCCCCGCCTGCAGGATGAACGAGCCCATGGAGGCGGCCATGCCGGCGCAGAGGGTCGAGACCGGGCTGCGGATGTACTGCATGGTGTCATAGATCGCCATCCCGCTGGTGACGATGCCACCCGGGGAGTTGATGTACATCGAGATTTCCTTCTTCGGGTTCTCGCTCTCGAGGAACAGCAGCTGTGCCGTGATCAGCGATGCCATGCCGTCGTCGAACGGTCCGGTGAGGAAAATGATCCGCTCCTTCAGGAGACGGGAAAAGATGTCGAACGCGCGCTCGCCGCGGCTGGTCTGCTCGACCACCATCGGCACCAGGTTCATCATCACGCTTTCGGGGTCGCGCATCCGTGGCCTCTTCTCATCAATGACAGCGCCCACCGGACGTGTGGCCCGGCGGCGGTATGTCCAAGGATATCGCCTTCCACGCGGCGAGTTGCAACCCACCTCGGCCCGGGAAGCTGTGCGGAACGACGGATCGGCCGGGAAAACCGGACCGGATCAGGCCGCGCCGTAGCTTTCCGGCAGATCGTCCTCGGCGAACAGCTCGTCCTTGGTCACCGGCGAATTCTCCACCTGGGCGCGGGCGAAGATCAGGTCAACGACCTTTTCCTCATAGACCGGCGCGCGGAGCTGAGCGGCGGCCTGGGCGTTCTGGCGATAGAACTCGATCACCTCCCGCTCCTGGCCCGGATAGCGGCGTGCCTCGGCGATCAGGGCGTTGTTCATTTCCTGCTCGGTGACCGACACGTCGTTGCGACGGCCGATCTCGGCCAGCACCAGGCCCAGCCGCACGCGGCGCTCGGCAATGCGGCGATATTCGGCGCGAAGCTGATCGTCGGTCTTGTCCTTGTCCTCCTCGGACAGCTGACCGGCGGCGCGCTCCTGCTCGACCTGGTTCCAGATCACCTGGAACTCGTTCTCGACCATGCGGGGGGGCAGGTCGAAGGCATGCTTCTCGTCCAGCACGTCCAGCAGGGCGCGCTTCATCTTGAAACGGCTGGCCCCGTCATACTGCCGGGACAGCTGGTCCTTCAGGGCCTGACGCAGGGAGGCCAGATCCTCGAGGCCCAGGGTCTTGGCGAACTCGTCGGTCAGCTCGCTGTCCTTGGCAACCTTGATGTCCTTCACCTTCACATCGAACTCGGCGTCCTTGCCGGCCAGATGCGCGGCCTGGTACTCCGCCGGGAAGGTGACCTTCACCAGCACGTCCGCGCCCTTCTTGGCACCCTTCAGCTGCTCTTCGAAGCCCGGGATGAACTGTCCGGAGCCCAGCACCAGGGCCACGTCCTCGGCCGTGCCGCCCTCGAAGGCAACGTCGTCGACCTTGCCCACGAAATCGATCACCACCTGATCGCCGTCTGCGGCCTTGGGGGCCTTGCCACCCTTGGACTCATAGGTCTTGTTCTGGTCGGCGATGGCCTTCAGCTGCGCCTCGACCTCGTCCTCGGTGGGCTCGTAGGTCGGCCGGGTCAGGGACAGGGTCGCAGGGTCCACCGGCTCGAATTCCGGCATCAGTTCGACGGACAGCTCGAAGGCCAGATCCACGCCACCGGCCAGCACCTTCTCGATATCGCCGGAGAAGGCCACGTCCGGCGCGGCGGCCGGACGCAGGTTGGCATCCTCGATGGCCTTGGCCTGGGTCTCCTGCAGGGCCTGCTCCACCACTTCCTGCATCAGGCCCTTGCCGTACATCTTGCGCACATGGGCTGCAGGGACCTTGCCCGGGCGGAAGCCCTTCAGCTGCATCTTCGGGCGGATCTCGTCGATCTTGGCGTTCAGCTTCTCGGCGAGGTGCTCGGCGGACACTGTGACGCCGAACACGCGGCTCAGGCCTTCGCCCGACTTTTCAACGATCTGGATGGACATGGCTTGCTTTCCGCACCGGACGACTGGAGCTTCGGCTCGGGCCCCGCGCGGATACGCTGGACGCCCTGCCTTGGCGTCAAAAACAATGACGCCGCCAGACCAGTGTCAGCCCGGCCCAGGCGGCGAAGCGGTCCTTATGTCACGATGAGGCCCGAGGTCAAAGGCAAAACACGCGGGCCAGCCCCCGCGACGGGGCGAATATGGTGCGGATGAGAGGGCTCGAACCTCCACGCCTCGCGGCGCTGGAACCTAAATCC
>DAINBM010000210.1:0-5347 GCA_036732965.1 Caulobacteraceae bacterium
CGACGCGGGTCACGCCCCCGGCCTTGCCAGCCTTCCGGCCCTTAAGGGCTTGCCGGTTCTGCTCGATCTTACGGGGATCCTTACCCCCCATGCCTCGATCGGGGGCAGCGTCGAGGCACGCTATGACAGCAATGTCGCGCGGACCGATGCCGCCACCGCTCTGGTCCGCGGGCTGGTGCGCGACGACACCCTCACGACCCCCCGCGTGGTGATCGACCTGGCCACCCTGCTGGGTCGAGCCAACCTGTTTGTCCAGGGGGCGACGGGCTACGAGTTTCACCAGAACAACCGCCAGCTGGACCGCCAGACCACCGACCTGAAGGGCGGGGCGACGTTCCAGATCGGGCGGTGCTCCGCGGCGGTGATCGGCGGCTATGCCGCCCGGCAGAGCGATCTGGAAAACCTGTCCAGTTCCGTCCAGCGCAATCTGGCCGTGAACAAGTCCGTCGAGATGGATCTGGGTTGCCTCCGCCCCTCCGGTCTTTCGCCGAAGATCGCGGTGTCCCGGAGCTGGCTGACCAACAGCGCCGGCGCCCAGAGCAATGCCGACACCGGCATCACCAGCGTGACCCCGACCCTGAGCTATGCCCGCCCGGGTCTGGGGGTGGTCTCGGTCTATGGCCGCTACGACGATATCCGCTATCCCAACCGGGTGGACCTCAGCGGCCGGACCGCCGGGTTCGACGGTGCGGCCGGGGGCATTGATGTTTCGCACCCGGTCACGGCGAAGCTGTTCGCCGACCTCAATGTCTCCTACGTGCAGCTGACACCGAAGCAAGCGGGTCCGACCCGCTTCAGCGGCATCAATTATGACACGGCCTTCGTCTATGCCCCGACGACCCGGACCACGCTGAAGCTGGACGTGGGGCGCACGGTGAAGCCGGCGATCCGCATCGACTCCAATTTCACGGTGACGGACTTCATGACCCTGAGCGGCAAGATGAAGCTGGGCTACCGCACGTCGGTGGAACTGGGCGTCGACCGCAAGCGGGAAACCTTCGGGAGAAACCCGCTGGTCCTGACCGGATTCCTCGCCTCGGACACGCTCAGCGAGATCTATGCGACGATGAATTTCAAGGTGAACCGCCATGTCCTGCTGACCCTGGACGCACGGGACCAAAAAAGGGATGCAAACCCGGCAGCCTTTGCTTACACCGACTTGCGTGTCGGGCTGACCGCCGCAGTGACATACTGAGGATGATCGATGGCAAGGCGTGAGCGGTTCCGGGGGCTTGGTCAGATCGTCCTGATGCTGGCGCTGGTCGCAGGGCTGCAGGGCGGCGCGATCTCGGCAGCCGTGGCGGCCCCGGCCACCGACCCGACGCCGGCGACCGCCACGGCCAGCTACGTGCTGGGACCCGACGACGTGGTCGAGGTGTCCGTTCTGGGCCGGACCGACTTCACGACCCGGGGGCGGATCGCCGCGGACGGGACCCTGCAGCTCCCCTATCTCGGCGTGGTTGCGGCCGCGCGCAAGACCGCGCGGGAGTTTGCCGACGGCGTGGCCCGCAGCCTCGAGGCCGGCGGCTATTTCGCGAGGCCCATCGTCAAGGTGGACATCGTCTCCTATGCCAGCCGCTACATCGTGGTGCTGGGGGATGTGCACGCGCCGGGGCTGGTGCCCATCGACCGGGCCTATCGCCTGTCGGAGATCATTGCCCGGGTGGGCGGCGTGACCGACGGTGGCGCGGACTATGTGGTCCTGCGCTCCGAGACGACCGGGGAACATCGCTTCAGAATCGCCGACCTCGCCACCGGGGACAGCACCCAGGACCCCTATGTGTCGGCCGGGGACAAGGTCTATGTGCCGCATGCCGAGCAGTTCTTCATCTCCGGCCAGGTGAAGGGGCCGGGAGCCTTTCCGCTGACCGCGGGCATGACCCTGCGCATGGCCATCGGACGGGCGGGCGGGCTGACCGACGCCGGCAGCGAGGGGCACATCAAGGTCACCCGCCAGGGCAAGGTCGTGCCGCGCATGAAGCTGGACGACCCCCTGGTCGCCGGCGATGTCATCGTCGTGGGCGAGGGGCTGTTTTGATCGCGCGTCCGGCCGGAGCCAGCACATGAGCATCATCCAGTTCCTCCGCATCCTGGTCGCCCGGCGCCTGCTGATCCTGCTGGCCATGGTCAGCGTGGCGTCCGGCGCGATCCTGGTGGCCAAGATCCTGCCCCCCCGCTGGGAAGCGAGCTCCCGCGTGATGCTGAACACCATCAAGCCGGATCCCGTGACCGGCCTGGTGCTGGGAGCGGCGGCGCGCAGCTTCGTCCAGACCCAGCTCGACCTTGTCACCGACTACCGGGTGGCGGGGCAGGTGGCGGACAAGGTCGGCTGGATGTCCGATCCGGACCTGATTGCGGCCTATCAGCGGCGATCGAAGACCGATGACCGGGACTTCCGCCGGTGGGTCGCCGACATCGTCATCAAGAACGCGACGGCCAAGCTGCTGGACGGCAGCAACATCATGGAAATCAGCTACACGGCCACCAAGCCCCGGGACGCCCGCGCCGTGGCCGATGCGCTGCGCGAGGCCTATGTCCAGACCAATTTCGAGCTGAACCGGGACGACGCGAACAAGAACGCCACCTGGTATGACAGCGAGACGCTCAAGGCCAAGGGTCAGCTGGATGCCGCCGCAAATGCCAAGGCGCAGTTCGAGCGGGAGAACGGCATCTTCCTCCAGGACGACAAGACGGACGTGGACTCCACCCGCCTGCGGACCCTGGCCGGCCAGGCCGCTGCCACCGGTGCCACGACCCTCGTGCCGACGAGCTCTGCCGCCAGCGTGCAACTGGCCGACCTCGATGCGGCCATTGCCGAGGCCTCCAAGAACCTCGGCCCCAACCACCCGGAACTGATGGCCATGAAGTCCCGCCGGGCCAATCTGGCAGCCGTGGTGGAACGGGAGCGGGCCGCAGCCCGGGCATCGGCCGGAGCCGACAGCACAGCCCTGCACAACATCGACCGGGCCCTGAAGGCCCAGCAGTCCAAGGTGCTGGCCCAGAGCGACAAGCTGGTCCGCCTGCAGCAGCTGCAGGCCGAGGTGGACCTGCGGCGGGATCTGTTTGCCAAGGCGTCGTCCCGCGCCGCCGACTATCGCCTGCAGGCCTCGGTGCCCGACTCCGGCCTGACCCTGCTGGGCAGCGCCACCACGCCCTCGAGCCCGAAGTTTCCCAACATGCTCCTGATCGTGCCCGGCTCTCTGGCCCTTGGGCTGGCGGTGGGCATTCTCGTGGCCCTGATCGTTGAGTTCTTCGCCCGCCGCATCCGCGGGCCGGAGGACCTGCGCACGATCATCGATGCCCCGCTGATCGGCATCATCGAACGACCCACGCCCGTCCAGGCCCGCAACGGCATTTCCGCCCGGCTGCGCGCCCTCTGGCCCCGCCGCGGAACCATGGTGCGCGCATGACGACCCGGAAGCCGAGACTGCCCGCGAACCAGACCCTGTCCGTGCCGGATGCCGCCGCCCTGCCGGCCACCGCACCAGACATGACCGTCCCGACGGATCCGGACGCGCCGATTGCGATGCCATCGGCCGGGGAGGACCTGTTCGCGATCCCTGATCCGGCCGTGCCATCCCCTGCGTCGCCGACTGCCGCCGACACTGCAGGACCATCCTCGGCGATCGACGCGCTGGTCCCGGCACAGGTCGACCTGTCCCCCGATATCCTGGCCCGCTTCCAGCCGGACAGCATCCGCGCGGAGTCCATCCGCGCCATCCGCACCTATCTGATCGCCCAGCACCTGCACGAGGGTCGGCGGGCGCTGGCCGTGTGCGCGGCCAGCCAGGGGGTCGGCTGCACCTTCGTGGCGGCCAATCTGGCCTATGTGCTGGCCCAGGCAGGAGTTAACACCCTGCTGATCGACGGGGACCTGCGGGATCCCTCCGTCGACCGGATGTATGTTCCAGCCCAGCGGCATGCGGGCCTGGCCCAGTGTCTGGCGGTCCGGGACGACAATTTCGGCGACTACATCACCCCCGGCGTGGCGCCGAACCTGTCGGTGCTCTATTCCGGCGGCGTGGCGGAACAGCCGCAGGAGCTGCTGGCGGGTGCGCACTTCAAGGCCCTGATGGACTTCTGCCTGCGTGAGTATGACTTCACCATCATCGACACGCCGCCCGCCAATCTGTGCGCGGATGGCCGCCGCATCTGCACCGTGGCCGGCTATGCCATCATCGTCGCGGCGAAGGACGTGACCTTCGCCGAGGACGTGAAGACCCTGGCCTCGCAGATCGAGGGTGACCATGCCCGCGTGGTGGGCACCGTCCTGAACCAGGCCTGAGCCGATGAACGCGGCTCTGGCACGGCTGTCACCGCAGCTGCGGCGGGCGCTGGCGGAAGGGCCGTTGCTGCTGGGCTTTGCGGTGCTGGCGATCCCGGCCCTGATCACGCTGGGCGGTGACAACTGGTCCACAGAGGCCGGTTCCGATGGCCCGATCATCCTCGCCACCGGGGCCTGGCTGCTCTGGCGGGCCTGGCCCGGCTTCGTGATGGCTGGTGCCCCGGGGCAGGGCTGGGTCACCGCCGCGATCCTCGGACCAGCGCTGATCTCCTACATTCTGGGCCGCGCCTATGACTTCGAGACGCTGGCCATCCTGGGTGTCTGGGGCGCAGGCGTTGCCATGCTGCAGTCAGGGTTCGGCGGGGCCGTGCTGCGGGCCGGCTGGTTCCCGTTCCTGTATCTGGGCTTCCTGATCCCGCCGCCGGAGTTCCTCCTGCATGCGCTGACCGCCCCGCTGAAGGTCTTCGTCTCCTACGCCGCGACCGCGACGCTGGCCCTCGCAGGGCTGCCGGTGGTGAGCCACGGGGTGGCCATCGAGGTGGGCTCCTACCAGCTGCTGGTGGAGGAGGCGTGCTCGGGCATGAACTCGATCCTGGGGCTGCTGGCCGTCGGGCTGTTCTACATCCACCTGATGCACGGATCATCGGTGCGGCGGTCGCTGATCCTCACGGCGGCGCTGATCCCCATCGCGATCCTCGCCAATATCGTGCGGATCATGATCCTGATCCTGCTCACCTATTTCGCGGGCAACGAGGCCGCCCAGGGCTTCCTGCACGGCTTTGCCGGCATGGTGGTGTTCACCGTGGCGCTCGCGCTGGTGTTTGCCTTCGATCGGCTGGTCACGGCCCTTCAGGCCCGAACGGCGGGCCGCGCATGAGCCGCCGGCGGGATCTCCTCATCGGCGGGGCCTGCGTCGCCGCCGCCGGTGCGGCCTACGCCCTGACGCCGCGACGCCGGGTGTCCCTGCTGGGAACCGACAAGCTCGAGGACATCGTGCCCAGGGCTTTCGGCGACTGGACGTCGGTGGACATGAACGACGAGGTGGCCCCCCGGGAGGAGGGC
>DAINBM010000211.1:0-5310 GCA_036732965.1 Caulobacteraceae bacterium
CTGGGGCTTGATGGAGCCGTGGGGATAGGCGCTGGCCTCGTTCAGCAGCACCAGAGCCCCGTCCGATCGCCCGCCGAGCTCGGTGGTGAACCAGTCGATCAAGGCGGCGATGTCATGCTGGGTCATGCCCGTGCGGACCTCGGCCCGGGTGCGGCGGATGGCTTCGAGGGTGATCCGGTTGGCGAGGCCCAGCCGGGCCAGCTCAGCCGGGGACTTGATCAGGCGACAGGCGCGGACCATCGGATCCCCGGCCACGATGCCGCGCCCCGAAGCCCGTGCGACGCCATCGACGATGAACCAGCGGGTGGTGGCCTCCACCGCCACCGGCCCCGGCACGCCCCGGTCGGCCAGTCCCTGGGCGAGGCGCTGGAACGGGCTCTCATGTTCGTTCCAGACCCGCACCTCCGCCGGAACGGCCAGGGTCTCCCGCACCGAGGGCTCCTCGAAGGCCGGGGTCACGACCAGCACATCCCCGTGCGCCGGGATCAGCGCGGCGGTGGTCCGCTCGGACCGCCACCACTGGATGCCCGTGAAGTAGTCGAGGGTGGTTCCGGCCTCCACCAGCAGGGCCGCGGCCCCGGCGGACTGCAATTGCCGCTGGAGCTTGGCCACCCGCCCCATGCGCTCGTCGGCGGTGATCGGAGCGACCGGCTCGAGGACGTTGGTCGTGCGGTCGGCGGCGGTGACGGGGGCCGCGGAACCGGCGGCGAGCAGCAGGCCGGTCGGGGCACCCAGCAGCAGGCTGCGTCGCGACGGGGCCGGCGGGGAGGACTGTGGCGGCAGTGAAGCAGACATTTGGAATGGCCTCTTGGGCATGCAGGGCGCAGCCTGCACACTGCAACGTCCCGACGTCGGTGTCATCCCGCCGGAGTGCGCCGCCGCCGGCAGCCCCTTCCCAAATGCCGCGGCCATCGACACAGTGCAGGAAACGTGTGCCCCCGAGCACCAGCGGACGGAGACCTCCCCATGAACGCCCCCCTCGATCACGCCGCCGAGACCGACCCCAGACTGGCCGGGATCGCCGACGGCCTGGCCCCCTTCGTGGAACGGGGCGACCTGTCGGGGATCGTGACCCTGACCTGGCAGAAGGGTCATGTGCGCGCGGTGAACGTGCTGGGCTCAAGGGACCTGGAGTCCGGGGCGCCCATGCAGCGGGACACCCTGTTCCGGATCGCCTCCATGACCAAGCCGGTCACCACCGTCGCCGCCATGATGCTGGTGGAGGAAGGCGTGATGCGGCTGGACGATCCGATCACCCGCTGGGCCCCGGAATTCGCCGACATGCAGGTGCTGAAGGACCCGGCCGGTCCCCTCGACCAGACCGAACCCGCCCGTCGCGCCATCACCGTCGAAGACCTGATGACCCACCGGTCCGGCCTCGCCTATGCCTTTTCCAGCCGCGGCCCCATCGCCGAGGCCCACGAGGCGGTGCTGGGTTCGCTGATGGACAATCCGATGACCCCGGACCAGTGGATGACCGCCCTGGCCAGCCTGCCCCTCACCTACCAGCCGGGGGAGCGGATGCATTACAGCCATGCCACCGAGGTGCTGGGCTATGTCGCCATGCGGGCCGCGGGGGCCGCGACCCTCGAAGACCTGCTGCGCGACCGGATCTTCACACCCCTCGGGATGAACGACACCGGCTTCTGGGTACCGCCGGAAAAACAGCACCGGGTGGCTGCCCTCTACGGGTTCCATGAGGCGTCAGGGGCGCTCCGCCGGGCCCCGATGCCGACCCATCCGACGCCCCCCTCGCACATGGCCGGCGGCGGCGGTCTCTATTCCACCGTCGACGACTATCTGCCCTTCGCCCGGATGCTGCTGAACAACGGCGAGGTGGACGGCGTCCGCCTGCTGAAGCCGGAGACCGTGGCGGACATGCGCACCAACCGTCTGTCCGATCTGCAGCGGGAAGACCTGTTCCTCGGCATGCCCATGTGGGCGGGCATGGGCTTCGGCCTTGGCCTGTCGGTGGTCGACAAGCCGCAGAGCAACATCTTCGGGGCCGGTCCGGCGGGATGCTTCGGCTGGCCAGGGGCCTTCGGCACCTGGTGGCAGGGGGATCCGGCGAACGATCTGGTGATGATCTACATGATCCAGCACGCCATCCCGCTGACCCCCGACGCGGGGGCGATGATTGCCGGCGGCCGGGGCATGGCGGGACGTCTGGCCCTTCCGGTCTTCCAGCGGCTGACCTACGACGCCCTGGCGGACTGACGCCCCCCCCCTTGCGGAGACCACGCGCATGTCCCTGAAGACCGCCCTGTTTTCCGCTGTCGCCGCGCACTGGACCGGAGAGTCCGCCCTGCGCAAGCGTCGCGCCGATGCGGAGACGGCGCGGCGCCGGGCCGGGGCCCCGCATCTGGTGGAATACTTTCATCAGGTGGACGATCCCTATTCCCATCTGGCGGCCCAGGCGCTCCAGTTGTTGGCTGACCGCTACGCCATCGTGCTGAAGCCCTGGATCGTCGGCGCGCCGGAGGACTGGGCGGCCCCGGAGCGGGCGCTGCTGCACGACTACGCCCGCCGGGACGCGGCCCGGCTGGCCGCCCGGGCGGAGCTCAGCTACCTCGATCCGGGCGTGCAACCCGCCCCGGATCGGATCGCAGCCGCGACGGCACAGATCTCTGCCACCCGGGACGCCGCCGCCTTTCTCGGTACGGCGGTGACGGT
Source organism: Caulobacteraceae bacterium (assembly GCA_036732965.1). GTDB lineage: Bacteria > Pseudomonadota > Alphaproteobacteria > Caulobacterales > Caulobacteraceae > CAIMFV01. The sequence goes on from DAINBM010000211.1 coordinate 2,674, forward strand.
GGGAGAGGCCCTGTGGCGCGGCTCCGCCATCCGCCTGCCGGAGGGACTGGCGGCCAACGGTCTGGACCCGGCCGCCGCGGTGGCCGCCGGCGACGCCCGACGCAAGGCGCTCGGCCACTTCATGGGCGCCATGATCCACTATGGAGGGGAATGGTACTGGGGGGTCGACCGCCTGCACTTCCTGGAAGCCCGGCTGGTCGAGCTGGGTCTGCGGCGACACGGTGCGCCGCAGAGCCCGGTCTTTGCCCCGCCGGCAACACCGACGGGCCGCGCCGTCCAGACCCGTCCGGGCCTGGTGCTCCACTACTACCTGTCGTTCCGCAGCCCCTACACCTACATCGCGGCATCCCGGGCCGAGGCCCTGGCCAGCGCCTATGGTGCAGAACTGAAGCTGCGGTTTGTCCTGCCGATGGTGATGCGCGGGCTGCCGGTCCCGCAGATGAAGAGCCGCTATTTCACCCTCGACACGGCCCGGGAGGCCCGCCGGGTCGGCGTGCCGTTCGGTCGCATCGCCGATCCCGTGGGCACACCGGTGGAGCGGGGCTATTCCCTGCTGCCCTGGGCGATCCGCCAGGGGCGCGGGCTGGCTTACAGCCTGTCCTTCATGCGCGGGGTCTGGTCGGAGGGTATCGACGCAGGCAGCGATCCGGGCCTGCGCCGGATCGTCGAGCGGGCGGGCCTCAGCTGGTCAGACGCCCGACCGCGGATCGGCAACGACGACTGGCGCGCCGAGGCCGAGGCCAATCGGCGCGAGATGATCGATCTGGGCCTGTGGGGCGTGCCGTGCTTCCGGGTCGATGATGTCAGCGTCTGGGGCCAGGACCGGCTTTGGGTGATCGAGGACGCCCTGATCGCCAGAACCCAGCCCTGAACGCCGCCGCCGACTGGCGAAACCGCCGAATCCGTGGGATCGCTCCACGACCTGACTGACCAAGGAACGCCCCCGAAGATGACCGAGACACTGTTTGCCCCGTTGAGCTTCCGGCATGGGCCGGCGATGAAGAACCGCTTCATGCTGGCGCCCCTGACCAATCTGCAGAGCCATGCCGACGGCGTCCTGTCCGACGACGAGTTTCGCTGGCTGACCTACCGGGCCGAGGGCGGCTTCGGCCTGACCATGACCTGCGCCGCCCATGTGCAGGCGGAGGGCCAGGGCTTTCCGGGCCAGCTCGGCATCTTCTCCGACGCACACGTCCCCGGACTGACCCGGCTGGCGGCCGCGATCCGGGCGGCGGGAAGCCTGTCGTCGGTCCAGCTGCACCACGCGGGGATGCGCTCGCCCACCGACATCGTCAGCCAGCCCGTCGCCCCGTCCGACGATGCCGAGACCGGGGCCCGGGCCCTGTCCACCGGCGAGGTCGAGCAGCTGATCGAGGACTTCATCGCCGCCGCCGTCCGGGCCGACACCGCCGGGTTTGACGGGGTCGAGATCCACGGGGCCCATGGCTACATCCTGGCCCAGTTCCTGTCCCCGGAGAGCAATCGCCGCACGGACCGCTTCGGTGGCAGTCTCGAGAACCGCATGGCCCCGATCCGCGAGATCATTGCCGGGGTCCGCGCCCGCTGCCGACCGGACTTCCAGCTCGGCCTGCGCCTGTCACCCGAGCGCTTCGGCCTTGTGCTGGGCGAGATGATCGAGGTCAGCCGAACCCTTCTCGCGGCGCAGGAGATCGACTTCCTGGACATGTCCCTGTGGGACGTGGACAAGGCCCCGAATGATCCGGCCTTTGCCGGTCGCACGCTGATGTCCTGCTTCACCGAGCTGCCCCGGGGGGATGTGCGTCTGGGCGTCGCCGGCAAGATCACCAGCGGTGCGGTCGCCGCCCGGATGCTCGCAGAGGGGGCCGACTTCGTCCTGCTGGGGCGCGCGGCCATCCTGCATCACGACTTTCCGGAACGGGTGAAGGCCGATCCCGCCTTCATCCAGGCCAGCCTGCCGGTCTCCCGCGCCCACCTCGTGGCCGAGGGGCTCGGCCCCAGGTTCGTCGACTACATGAGCACCTGGAAGGGGTTTGTGGCGTAGGCGCACGACGGTCGGGCGCGGCCGCAGATCAGTGCTGGCGCGATGCGGATTTCCCCGCTACTTCCTGAGTGAGACAGACTTTGCGGCCCCCGCGGGACCGACGCGACCGGTGCCCCTGCGGCCGGAATTCCCGTCCGGCCGATGCCGGGCGCGGAGCCGAGCAAGACACGCGACAAGACCGAACACGACGGCAAGAACGAAAGAGAGAGGACCCCAGACCATGAACCAGCACACGCCCCGCCCCGGCTCGTCCTTCGGCCTGAACCCGACGGATGAACTGAACGACCTGCGCATGTCCGCCGAGGCCATGCCCCTGCTCGAGCACGTGAAGGCCTTCATCCGGGACACGGTCAACCCGATGTCCGAGGAGTTCCATCGTCTGGGCGAAGGCCGCGCCGATCGCTGGGCCTATGCACCGGGCCAGCTGGAAGTTCTGGAAGCCGCCAAGGACAAGGCCAAGGCCGAGGGCCTGTGGAACTTCTTCCTTCCCGACGCCGAAACCGGCGTGGGCCTGAAGAACCTCGACTATGCCTATATCGCCGTGGAACTGGGCAAGAACCCGCTGGCGTCGGAGACCATGAACTGCTCCGCCCCGGACACGGGCAACATGGAAG
>DAINBM010000212.1:0-5230 GCA_036732965.1 Caulobacteraceae bacterium
GGAATTTGATCCCCCCGCAGGACGGTCAGGTTGAAAGGCCCACTTCTGAAAGGGGCCTGGAGAATGGGGCTGTAATATCGGGAGAATTGGGCCTGTTCCGCCGACCTGGAGAGCGCCGGTTGCGTCTCCGGTCCGCACAAGCCGCGGGAATGTCGGCGCTATCCGCCGGACCTGCAGCCCACTGATTTTCCGGAAGGACTGGGTGGTGGCGGTGGCAGTCCAACGCGAACATGTCTCCGGTTGGACGTGAGTCGCCCAAACCCATGGCGGCATCAGGTCATGACGGATTTCCCCCCATCGCGGACCGCGGCAACTTCTGCTCTCGGGCGTGGATCCATGAGCTCCGCTCAGCGCCCGAAAGCGGACCCATCCAATGTCGGCGTTGGGGGGAGAGCGGACAGCACCACTCGAAGGACGCGGTCGGGAGCGCGCCCACTTAGAGCTTTGGCACAGGGCCCCAAACGCGGTCCGCGTGGCGACTGCACACTGTCCGTCATAATGCTGCGATTGACCGATCCTTGTCCCGTCAACTATGCGAGCCACGGGGACCTTGCAGGATCGATCGATCCGGCACCCGGGGATCGAGATCATGTCTGATGACGCGCCCGGCTCGCAGGGAACGCCTCTCTCTGCCGAACGCAAGCGACGCGTCGCATGGGTGGCAACATCGATCATGCCGCATGAGGCCGGGGTCAGGGCCTGGCTGGCGCGTTCACGCATACCGCCGGACCAGATCGACGACCTTGTGCAGGAAGCCTTTTGCAAGATCGCCGGGCTCGCCTCGGTGGACCACATCGAGCGCCCGGGTGCCTATTTCTTCCAGATCGTCCGCAGCCTGATCTCTGACCACATCCGGCATTCCAGGGTGGTTAGTCTGGAAACAGTTACGGAAATCGACGCGCTGCCCGTCCTAGATGATGAGCCCTCTCCGGAACGGATTGTCGCCGCCCGGCGGGAGCTTGCAGAAGTCCTCAAGCTGATCGCCGCCCTGCCGGCGCGCTGCCGGAGGATATTCGAACTTCGCAAGATCGAAGGCCTTTCCCAGCGCGAGGTCGCGACTCGTCTAGGGGTGACCGAGACGATAGTGGAGAACGATATCGTGAAGGGAATGCGGCTGATCTCCGAGGCCGTGCGCCGACGCGGCGCAGAGCCTCAGAGCCGCCGCCATCAGAGGGTTCATGGGGACGCACGAGACCGCCGCCGAGATTGATACCGCCGCCCATCAATGGGTCGCGCGGCTCGATCGTGAAGGCGAGACACCGAAACTTCTTGCAGAACTGGACGGATGGCTGGTGGAGGACGCCCGCCGCCGGGGAGCCTTCCTGCGCGCCCAGGCCCTCTGGATGAAGCTCGATCGGGCCGCGCTTGAGTCTGACGCCTATTCGCCCCCGGCTCAGATGCGCGTGTCCCGGCGGCGAGCGCTGGGGGGCGCTGGAGCCGCGGGCCTTGCCCTGGGGGCTGGCGGCGCGGGGGCGATCGCCGCAGGCATCGGCTATGTCTGGTTGGGCATCGGCGACCCGGAAGTGAAGACATCCCTGGGCGAGGTGAGGCACATGCCCTTGGCCGACGGCTCCACCGTGGACGCCAACACCAGTACGCATCTCACCGTGGCCCTGCGCAAGTCGGTCCGACGCATTCGCCTCAATGAAGGCGAGGCCTGGTTCCAGGTCGAGAAGGATCCCGATCGCCCGTTCATCGTCGAAGCCGGACTAGCACGGGTCCGGGCCGTCGGTACCGCCTTCTCCGTGCGTCGCCTCGACGACGCCGCGGAGGTGTTCGTGTCCGAGGGTATCGTCCGGGCCTGGGCCGAAGGTGACGAGGCCCATGCCGTCCAGCTGGTTGCGGGGAATCGCGCCCTCGTGCGGCGCGCGCTACCGGTTCGCGTCAGCGAGACGGGGCTGAAGGAGGTCGAGCGCAAGCTGTCCTGGCGGGAGGGGCGGATCGAACTGGGCGGCGAAACGCTGGCCGAAGCCGTCCAGGAATTCAACCGCTACAACAGCCGGGAAATCGAGATCGCGGACCCTGCCCTGGCGCGCAAGCGGTTCTATGGCGTCTTCCGGACCAGTGACGTCGAAGGCTTTGCCCGCTCGGTCCACACCTCGATGAACGTTACCGCAGTAATATCAGAAAAGAAGATCGTTATTGGCGATTATCCGCACGACGACGCAGACGTCACCTGATTGAAACAACCCCAACAAATATAGTTCATAAATATTTCATAAGGATTCATCGACTGGAGACCGTCTTCATTCACAGGTAAGCGCGAGTGTCGCGCTTCAGGTGGGGAAGGCAATATCGTGAACACTCGCTATTTCCGTTCGGATCGCGCACGGCTACTGGCTGCGACCCTGTTGATGTCTGCGGTGTCGGTCCCTGCCTGGGCCGCGCAGACGCACAGCTTCTCCATCGATGCGCAGTCCGCCCGGACCGGCATCGCCGAGTTTGCCCGCCAGGCCAATGTGGAAATCCTCATCTCGAGCGAAACGGCTGCCGATCGCCAGACCACGGCGGTCAAGGGCGAATTCGAGACGCGGGCCGCCCTCCGGCTGCTGCTGGCCGGAACCGGCCTCGAGGCACGGCGCACCGGCGACAATGCCTTCACCATCGTGGTCAAGCATGAAGCCGAGGCCGAGCCGGCCTCTGCCACCGCCGTTGACACGGTGGTCGTCACGGCCCGCGCCGGGATCGAGATGCGCAACCGCGCGGACACCAGCTATTCCGTCAGCATCATCCCGCAGGAGCGCCTTCGCCTGACCGGTGTCAGCAGCGTCGCCGACAGCCTCCGCAATGTCCCGGGCTTCTGGGTGGAGAATTCCGGCGGCGAAGCCAGCGCCAATGTCCGCGCCCGCGGCATTCCGGTGGACGGCTACGCCTCGGTACAGCTGGCCGAGGACGGCATGCCGATCCAGCACGATCCGGGCCTGGGCTATCTGAACGCGGACCAGTCCTTCCGACTGGACGAGACCATCAGCCAGATCCAGGTGGTTCGCGGCGGCCCGTCGACCGTGTTCTCGTCCAATGCCCCGGGCGGCCTGGTCAACTATATCACCCGCAAGGCCGGTCCGGTGGCCGAGGGGCTCGCCAAGGTGTCCGTCGGGGATGATGGCCTGTTCCGCACCGACTTCTGGTACGGCGGCCCGATCGGTGACTGGCGGGTGGCCGTCGGCGGGTTCTACCGCACGGAGCGCGGCACCCGGGACCCGGGCTTCAACTTCAACGACGGCGGCCAGTTCCGCCTGTCCGTGGGACATGACATCGGCCGCGGCACGATCGACGTGGACCTGAAGCACATCGACGACCATGTCGGCTTCTATCTGGGTCAGCCCTACATGGTCAGCGGCAGCGACGTGAAGGGCGTTCCGGGTCTCGACGCCACCACCGGCATTCTCAGCGGTCCGGAAACCCAGCGCCTGCGCCTGCGCACCAACAACGGCCAGATCAACTACGATCTGACCAGCGGCACGTCAGTGAAGCTGGACCAGGCGACCGTCCATCTCGTCCAGGACGTCGGCGATGGCTGGCACATGGATGACCGCTTCCGCTACCGGACCACGGATCAGGTCCGGATCGGCCTGTTCCCGGCATCGGTCCAGACCGGAGCCCTGCGGCTCACCCAGCTGCTGCCGACGGTCAAGGGCCTGTTCCCCACGGCAACGAGCCTCGCCTACCGCTACGTGGACAACCCCGGCACCCTCTATGCCGCGCCGCAGAATGCCAGCGGCCTTGAAGTGGACGACAGTGCCCGGGACATCGCGGTGTCCGAGCACGAGATGATGAACGACCTGCGCTTCAGCCGGAAGTTCAGCTTCGGCGGGCAGACCCACGATGTCACCCTCGGTGCCTACTACATGACCGCGCACGAGACCTTCACCCGCTATGCCGCCGTTCTGGTGCTGGACGGCAGCAACCATGCCCGGCCAATGGATGTGGTGGCGCTGGACTCCACCGGTGCGGTCGTGGGCTCGGCGACGGAAAACGGCGTGATCCGCTACGGCTCTGAATTCGCCAACGGCATGGGGGATCAGCGGACGATTGCGCTCTATGCCGCGGACGAGTGGCAGGTGAACGACAAGCTGCGCATCGACTTCGGTGCCCGGCAGGAGTCCATGAAGACCAACGGGGCCGCCGAGGGCTCCAAGACCGTCAATCTCGGCCAGACGACCACCCTGGCAGACCGGAACTACCTGACGGGTTCGGGTGTTTTCGCCCCTTACAGCCGCACCTTCTCGACCCTGACCTGGACGGCGGGCGCCAACTACCAGCTGGACAAGTCGCAGGGTGTCTTCGTCCGCTATACCAGCGCGGCGCGCCTGCCCAGCATCAGCGACTTCATCACCAATGCCGGGGCGACCCCGGTCATCAACCATACCGACATGTTCGAGGCCGGTTACAAGCTCAGCCGCCCCTGGCTGGACGCCTATGTCACGTTGTTCGACACGGAGTACCACAATTACGGGGTCTCCCAGAACGTCTACAGCAACGTGACGAATGGTTATGTCAGCCAGAACTACTTCGCTGACACCCGGGACTACGGTCTGGAGATCGACGGCGATGTGCGCCCCAACAGCTGGTTCGACATCGGCTTCGCCGCCACCGTCCAGCAGCCGGAATTCACCTCGCTCAAATACACGGTCCTGTCGGGCGGGGCCCTCACCACCCTCGACTTCAACGGCAATCAGCTGCTGCGGGTGCCGAAGACGAGCTTCAGTGTCAGCCCGGCCGTGAACCTGTTCCACGACCGGCTGCGCGCAGAGGTGTCGGCGGAATACTACAGCGACCGGTATGCCGATGCGGCCAATACGCAGAAGCTTCCGGCCTATACGGTGATCAATGCCAATCTTCGCTACCAGTTCACGCCGGACCTGACCTTCTACCTTAACGGCTACAACCTGACGAACGAGATCGGCCTGACGGAGGGCAATCCCCGCTCCGGCGAACTGCTCTCCGCCCAGGCAGGAGCACCGGTGTTCATCGCGCGCTCCATCGTCGGACGGACCATCAAGGCGTCGCTGCTCTACAAGTTCTGAGGGCACTGACCACAAGCGTCGCGTAAGGAGGAGCCGGTCCCGGACGGGGCCGGCCCTTTCTCGCCGGAGGAGATGAGCGGATGAGTGTCCTGACCCTTGCGGCTGTGGCCGGCTCGCTGGCCGCTCTCATGTCGGGCCCGGTGCCTGCGGCGGGCGGGGGGTCGGCCCGGCCGACGGACATCCAACTGTCTGGCGAGATCACG
>DAINBM010000213.1:0-5193 GCA_036732965.1 Caulobacteraceae bacterium
TCGGGCAGCTGTTCGCGCAGTTCGCTGCATACCCACTTGTAGTAGAGCATGCCACGCCAGGCGAAGACCCCGTCGGCGAACTGGCGGGGCTCCATCTGCAGGGCCACGCGCAGGGGCTCCATCTCGTCCAGCAGGTCGTTGGCCATCAGCTTCTGGGCCAGGTCCGCCGTCGAATCCGGGCCCGTCCCGAGGGCGCTCTTGCGGGGGCTCCGACCCAGGCTGCGCTGGCTCAGGGGTTCGACCTCCGAGCGGACGAAACTCAGCATGCGGATGGAGTCGGCGTTTGAGATCTCGAAATAGCAGGGGGCCGGGATCACCCCGTCCCGGCGCAGATGCTCGCGCACCAGGAACGGGTCGAAGGAGGGCAGGGAATCGAGAATGGCCAGGGTCCGCCGGTCGCGTGCTCCGGACACGCTCTGGTCGTTCATCACCATGTCGATGGCCGCCTGCTCGGACTTCTGGCCGAGGAACAGGTACTGGCCACCGGACCGCAGGTCGTTCCGGTCGATCGGAATGACCAGCTTGGTGGCGAGGGTGCGGGGGGATTCGAACAGATCGGTCTCATTCGCCCGAAGTCGATGTTTGATGATGATCGACTGATTCAGGATGCGGGAGCTGAAAAGCGGCTGGTTTCGATAGGCTTCGGTGTGGCCGTGGAGCTTGTTAATCTTAACAAGATCGATGACCCGCATGCTGGATCCGGTGTCGCTGAGCTTGTCCAGCTTGCGTATCGAGCGATCGATCACCGAAAGTCCTTCCGTTTCCGGTGTTACAGATAATCAGCGGCAGTAAATAGACCGTGACTTTTGCCTCGTTATTTGACGTCGCTGACGGCCGGTGAGCTCGGGGGCCGCGACCCCAACGGCGGGCACTCGGATGATTTCCGAACGGAACGGGAACATGTATGCTGGCCGGGCCGATGACCGACACCGCCCCCTTGCTCCCCCCCCGCTTCCAGGCGTGGTTTGCCCGTCGCGGCTGGTCGCCCCGGGAGCACCAGCTGGACATGATCGCCGCCGGCCGGGAGGGACGGGACGCCCTGCTGATCGCGCCGACGGGGGGCGGCAAGACCCTGGCCGGCTTTCTCCCCAGCCTGATCGACCTGTCGCAGCGGGGACCGAGGAACGACGGCCAGCGGCTGCACACCCTCTATATCTCCCCCCTGAAGGCCCTGGCGGTGGATGTGCACCGCAACCTGCTGTCACCGATCCTCGAGCTCGGCCTGCCGATCACCGCCGAGACCCGCTCCGGCGATACCAACGAGGCCAAGAAGCGCCGCCAGCGGGTCGCGCCGCCGGACATATTGATCACCACGCCGGAGCAGCTGGCCCTGTTCTGTGCCTGGGAGGGGGCGGCGGACTATTTCAGCGGCCTCGACACGGTGATCGTGGACGAGATCCATGTGCTGCACGGGACCAAGCGGGGGGATCTGCTGAGCCTCGGTCTCGCGAGGCTCCAGGCCCTGAGCCCGCACCTGCGACGGGTGGGGCTGTCGGCCACGGTGTCGGACGCTCCGGCGCTGGCCGCCTGGCTCAGCCCCCCCGACCGGGGCCGTCCGCCGGCGCAGATCGTCCGCGGGGCCCCCGGCGCGGCGCCGGTGGTGGACGTGCTGCTCTCCCAGAACCGGGTGCCCTGGTCCGGCTTCACCGCCCGCCACGCCATGGCCGAGGTCTATGACGCCATCCGCGGGGCGCGCACGACCCTCGTCTTCGTCAATACCCGCTTCCAGGCGGAGATCGCCTTCCAGACCCTGTGGGAGCTGAACGAGGACACCCTGCCCATCGCCCTGCACCATGGCAGCCTAGCGGCCGAGCAGCGCCGCAAGGTGGAGGCGGCCATGGCGCGGGACGAGCTGCGGGCGGTGGTCTGCACCTCGACCCTCGATCTCGGCATCGACTGGGGCAGCGTGGACCTCGTGATCCAGCTGGCGGCCCCCAAGGGCTCGGCCCGCCTGATCCAGCGGATCGGCCGGGCCAATCACCGGATGGACGAGGCCAGCCGCGCGCTGCTGGTCCCGGCCCACCGGTTCGAGGTGCTGGAGTGCCAGGCGGCGCGGGAGGCGGTGGCGGAGAACGACCTGGACGTCGATCCCCCCCGGGCCGGGTCCCTCGACATCCTCGCCCAGCACATCATGGGCTGCGCCTGCTCGGCCCCGTTCCTCGCCGACGACCTGTTTGCCGAGATCCGGGGGGCCGGCCCCTATGCGGACCTCAGCCGCGCGGATTTCGACCGGGTGCTCGATTTCGTGGCCACCGGGGGCTATGCCCTGGCCGCCTATGACCGCTTCCACCGGATCGTGCAGGACCGGGACGGACTGTGGCGGGCACGGACGGCGGAGATCGTCCAGCGCCACCGGATGAATGTGGGCTCCATCATCGAGATCCCCATGCTCAGCGTGCGGGTGGGGTCGTCGAAGGGCGGGCGCTGGCTGGCCGGGCGCAAGGTGGGGGAGATGGAGGAGAGCTTCCTCGAGATGCTCACCCCCGGTGACACCTTCCTGTTCGCCGGACAGGTCTGGACCTTCCACACCGTGGACGGGATGAATGCCATCGTCACCCCGGCACCGGCGGGGGCCGAGGCCAGGACCCCCAGCTGGGGCGGCTCCCGCTTCGCGCTCTCCACCTATCTGGCCCGGCGGGTGCGGCGGATGATCGCCGACCGCAGCCGCTGGCCCGCCCTGCCGGACGACGTGCGGGAGTGGCTCGAGATCCAGGACCGCCGCAGCCACATCCCCGCCGAGGACGAGATGCTGGTGGAGACCTTCCAGCGGGGGGAGCGGCACTATCTGGTGGCCTATCCCTTCGACGGCCGGGTCTGCCACGCCACCCTGTGCCAGCTGCTGGCCCGGCGGCTGGAGCGGGCCGGCCGCCAGCCCCTGGGTTTCGTCGCCAATGACTATGCCCTGGCGGTCTGGGCCCGGCAGCCGCTGGACGACCTCGACCTCGACGCCCTGTTCGAGCAGGACATGCTGGGGGACGATCTGGAGGCCTGGCTGGACGACAGCTTCATGATGAAGCGTACCTTCCGCCAGTGCGCGCTGCTGTCCGGCCTGATCGAGCGACGCCATCCCGGCCAGGAGAAGTCCGGACGGCAGGTGACCTTCTCCACGGACCTGATCTACGACACCCTGCGCCGCCACCAGCCGGACCACCTGCTGCTGGACTGCACGAGGCGGGAGGCCATGGCCGGGCTGATCGACGTGTCGCGTCTGGCCCGGCTGCTGGCCCGGGTGCAGGGGCGGATCGTGCAGCGACGCCTGCCGCGGGTCTCGCCCTTTGCCGTGCCGGTCCTGCTGGAAATCGGCCGGGAACCGGTGGCGGGGATGGCGCAGGAGGCGATTCTGGCGGACAACGCCCAGGACCTGATCCACGAGGCGATGGCGCTGGACGACCTGATGCAGGGACTGACCCCATGACCGCACCGGCGCGACAGGCCGCCGCGACCCCGGCCATGGCCGTGTCGCCCTGCGGGGCCCTGTGGGTGCGGGTGAACGCTCGCCCGGTGCAGCTGCGGGTCTCCGGTGCCCTGTGGCTCGAGGCGGAATCCACGCTGGTCGCCGCCGACCTGCACCTGGAGAAGGGCTCTGCCTATGCCGCCCGGGGCCAGCTGCTGCCCCCCTATGACACGCCGGCCACCCTGGCCCGGCTGGAGGCGGAGGTGCGGAGCCTGCAGCCCCGCCGGATCGTGCTCCTCGGGGACAGCTTCCATGACGCCCGGGGCGCGGACCGGATGCTGCCCCGGGACCATGCCCGGATCGCCGCCCTGGCCCAGGCGGCGGAGCTGGTCTGGATCGTCGGCAATCACGATGCGGAGGGGCTGGACGACCTGCCCGGACGCCGGGCGGAGGAGTGGCAGGCCGAGGGGCTGGTGCTGCGCCACGAGCCGTCTGCGGGCCTCGCCCCGGGGGAGGTGGCGGGCCACCTGCACCCCTGCGCCAAGGTGGTGGCCGCCCGGCGGGGCGTGCGGCGGCGCTGTTTCGCCACGGACGGCTCGCGGCTGATCCTGCCCGCCTTCGGGGCCTATGCGGGGGGGCTCAACCTGAGGGATGCGGCCTATGACGGCCTTTTCGGCACCCCGCCCCTGGCCTGTGCCCTGGGGGCGGACCGGGTGCATCCGCTGCCCTATGCGCGGCTGCGTCCGGACTGAGCGGCCGCGGGGGTCGAACCGGCCCGCTCCGGGCCTCCTCACCTTGACGAAGGGTGTTGGTCGAGCCCGCATCCCGATCCGCGGATCGCACAAACGCGCGTCATCCTGAGGAGGGCGAAGCCCGTCTCGAAGGACGAGGGGCCCTAGCGCACCTTCTGCGGCAGCATGTCCCAGGGCTTCTGGGCGCTGGAGGGGGCGCGGCGGTGGGTCAGGTCCGGGATCCACACGGTCCGGCCGCAGATGCGCAGCTTGGGGTCCCACCAGTTGTGCGCCGCCTCGCAGTCCCGGCCGGGGGCCAGCCACAGGCGGTCATAGGCGATCGCCGCCGCCGCCAGGACGAAGAAGGCGAGGATCAGGAACAGCTTCACGCGGCCAAGATAATCGGACATTGCGGTCTTATGCCGTCCTGTAATCGGCTTCGCAAGGTGGGGTACCGCTACGGCATGTCGCGTCGCCTCTTGACTGCGCGGTCCGGCTCGCGTTTGAGAGGGCGCGAAACGGCCGGACCCCGGGCGTTTTGCTCATGAACGGGCGGCGCACCGGCTTCACGCGCCACGGCGGGGACTGACCTCCCGGCCCACCCGTCCCCACAGATTCGCTTAAGGACAAAAACAGCCATGAAGGTTCTGGTCCCGGTCAAGCGGGTCATCGACTACAACGTCAAGGTGCGGGTGAAGCCCGACCAGACGGGCGTGGACCTCGCCAACGTCAAGATGTCGATGAACCCCTTCGATGAAATCGGCACGGAAGAAGCCGTGCGCCTGAAGGAAAAGGGTGTCGCCACCGAAGTGGTGGTGGTCTCCATCGGTCCCGCCCAGGCGCAGGAAACCCTGCGCACGGCGCTGGCCATGGGGGCCGACCGCGGCATCCTGATCCAGACCGACGCGGACCTCGAGCCGCTGGCCGTGGCCAAGCTGCTGAAGGCGGTCATCGCCGAGGAGCAACCCGGCGTGGTGGTCATGGGCAAGCAGGCCATCGACGGCGACAACAATGCCGTGGGCCAGATGCTGGCCGCCCTGCTCGACTGGCCGCAGGCGACCTTCGCCT
>DAINBM010000214.1:0-5188 GCA_036732965.1 Caulobacteraceae bacterium
CCAGACGTCCGACTGGGACTTGCGGCGGAACATCCGGGCCCCGAAGGTGGCGAACTTCAGGAGGATCAGGGCCCCGAAGACTTCCAGCGCGACCTTGCCCGGACGGATATGATCAACCCGCAGGGTCGGGATGTGCAGGTCGGGCACCGCGAGATGCGGCGCTTCCAGATGTGGCAGATTTGGCAGATGCAGGCCGCCGCCCGGGGTCGCGGGCGTGGGCACTGTGCCGCTGCCCGCTGCCTGAAGATGATGCCGCTCCGCGGCGATCGCCTCCAGCAGGAACAGGATCCCGAGGCCGAACACCGCCGGGTGGGTCTTGGCCACATGGGCGATGGTTTCGAGGATTGCCCGACCCGAATGGGCGTGCTCCTGCATCCGCGCATTGTAGGTGGTGTGCGCCAGGCTGATGGCCTGGCCCATGTCCGAGCTGGCCATGGCCCCCAGTCGTTCAACAATTCCAGCCATGAGCGAACACTTTCGAGAATGGTTAATGCGATAATTAACCGAAAATCGTCCGGCGTGCGAAGGGATTCGTTTTTCCGGCCAACTCTGCGCTATCAGGGTGACCGCAGCGCAACGGTGCGCGGGCGACGGGAGAGGGGAGACGCATGAGCGGTCAGACGCGCAAGGGCGGCGGTGCCATGGCCGCAAGGCTGGCCCTGATCCGGAAGATCCACGGCTATGTGGGTCTGTTCATCGCGCCCAGCGTCGTGTTCTTCGCCGTGACCGGGGCCTTCCAGCTCTATGGCCTGCACGAGGCGCGGGGGGCCTATCATCCCCCGGCGATCGTCGAGAAGCTGGGCAATCTGCACAAGGACCAGAGGTTCGGCCTGTCGGAGCATCATGACGACGGGGATCACCACCCGGCGAATCATGCCGACGGGGATCATGATGCTGACGCGCGGGCTCCCGCCGACGCCGCCCGGCCGGCGGCTGGGGCCGAGGCGGCACCGCCCCTGCACGAGACGCTGCTCAAGGCTCTGTTCCTGATCGTCGCCGGGGGGCTGACCCTGTCGACGCTGCTCGGGGTGTGGATGGCACTGCTGCCCCATCGTCGCAATCTGCTGGGCGTGTCCCTGCTGGTCGCCGGCGTCGTCCTGCCCGCCGCCCTGGCCCTGTTCTAGGGCGCGTGGGGCATGGTCGTGACGGATGAGAGCCTGCATCGTCGGCTGGTGGGTCAACCGGGGGGACGGGCCCTGCTGAACACGCCGGTGCTGGTGGTGGACCTGCCGGCCCTGGACCGCAACATCGCCCGCATGGCGGCCTTTGCCGGGGCCGCGGGGGTGAAGCTGCGCCCGCATGCCAAGACCCACAAGTCGCCGGACGTGGCCCGCCGCCAGATCGCCGCCGGGGCCGTCGGGCAGTGCTGCGCCAAGCTGGGGGAGGCCGAGGCGCTTGCGGCCCATGGGGTGGCGGCGGGTCTCCTGATCACCTCGCCCGTGGTCCCGGCCCCGGCCGTGGCCCGGCTGGCGGCGCTGAACCGTACCGCGGACGGTCTGATGTGCGTGGTCGACCATCCCGACAATGCCCGGGCCATCGGCGCGGCGGCGCAGGCGGCGGGCAAGCCTCTCGAGGTGCTGATCGACATCGATCCCGGCCTCCACCGGACCGGGGTGACCTCGGCCGCGGCGGCGGTGGAGCTCTGGCAGGTGATCGCGCAGACGCCGGGCCTGACCTATGCCGGTGTCCAGTTCTACTGCGGGTCACATCAGCACATCGTGGCCCTCGCCGAGCGCCGGGCGGCCATGGAGGAGCGCGCGGCCTATCTGCGCACCGTGATCGCGGCCCTGACCTCGGCGGGTGGCGCCCCGGCCATCGTCACCGGCGGCGGGACTGGGACCCACCGGATCGATGCGACGCTGGGGGTGTTCACCGAGCTGCAGGTGGGCTCCTACGTCTTCATGGATCGCCAGTATCTGGATTGCGAGTTTGACCTGGCGGACCCTTACGAGACCGCGCTGATGGTCGATGCCCGGGTGGTCAGCTGCAACACGCCGGGTCTTGTGACCCTGGACGCGGGCCTGAAGGCCTTTGCCACCGAGGCCGGGCCCCCCGCGGTTCTGGCGGGGGCGCCGGAGGGAGCCGTCTACCGCTTCATGGGCGACGAGCACGGGGCCCTGATCCGGAAGGACGGGGGCCTGCCCGGGCTGGGCGCGAGGGTGAGCCTCGGCGCGCCGCACTGTGACCCGACGGTCAATCTGTACGACACCTATCATGTGGTTTCCGGCGACACGGTGGTGGACCTCTGGCCCGTCGCCGGTCGGGGGCGTTCGCGATGACGGCAGGCTCGGATCCGGCATCCCGTCCCAGCCCGCGGAAGGTGCTGGGGCCCTGGCAGGCCGCGACGGTGGTGGTGGGCATGGTGGTGGGGGCGGGCATCTTCCGCTCCGCCTCCGGTGTCGCCCAGATGCTGGACAGCGGGCCCATGCTGCTGGTGGCCTGGGCCGTGGGCGGGCTGTTCGCCCTGGCCGGCGCCTTCACCTATGCCGAGCTGGCCTCCAGCTTCCCCCACCCCGGCGGCGACTACCGGTTCCTGCGGGAGGCCTTCGGGCCCGGCGCCGCCTTCCTGTTCGCCTGGTCCCGGTTCTCGGTGATCTTCACCGCGTCCGGCGCGCTGCTGGCCTTTGTCGCCGCCGACTACCTGGCCCAGATCGTGCCCCTGAGCGAGCCGGGCAAGGCGGGGGTGGCCGCCCTGGCCGTAGTGGGGCTGACGGCGGTGAACCTCCGGGGCTTGCGCTTCGGGGCCGGCGGGCAGGCCGTGCTGGTGACCCTCGACATCCTGGCCCTGCTCTCCCTCGGCGGGGCGGCCCTGTGGCTGATCGCCCACGGCACCCCGTCGCTGACGCCGATGATGACGGCGGCGGCCAGGGCCGGGGCCCTCGAGCCCCTGTCCCCGGCGGCCCTGGGCCGGTTCGGCGCGGCCATGGTGTTCATCATGCTGGCCTACGGGGGCTTCAACGATGCGGCCACCCTGTCGGCGGAGGTGAAGGGGCCCAGGGACATGACCCTGGCCATGGTCGGCGGCATGGGCGTGGTGACCCTGCTCTATCTCCTCGCCAACTGGGCCTATCTGCGGGGACTGGGCCTTGCGGGGCTGGCGAGGTCCGACGCCCCGGCGGCGGACCTGATGCGGCGGGCCTTCGGACCGGCGGGGCAGGTGGCCATGGTGCTGTTCGTCTGCACGGCAGCGCTGGCCGTGCTGAACGCCCTGGTCATCGTCGGCGGGCGGACCCTCTATGCCGCGGCGTCGGATGAACCGGCGCTGGCCCGGCTGGCGGAGTGGGACGAGGGACGCGGCGTGCCGCGGATGGCCATCTGGACCCAGACCGGGATGACCCTGCTGCTGATCGGCTGGGGCGCCGTCACCGGGCGGGGCTTCTCCGCCATGGTGGACTTCCTCTCACCGGTGTTCTGGCTGTTTCTCACCCTGACCGGGATTGCCCTGGTGGTCCTGCGCCGGACCCGGCCGGACATGGTCCGGCCCTATCGGGTGCCCCTGTTCCCGGTCACCCCGCTGGTGTTCGCCGCGGGGTCGGCGGCGGTGCTGATGTCCAGCATCGGCTATGTGGGCCTGGTCGGCTGTGTCCTCAGCTTCGGCATGCTGGCGCTGGGGCTGGTGCTGCGGTCCGGGCTGCGCCGACTGGCGGCCCGGCGCGGCACCTAGCGTCCCGCGCCCGGGGGGCTACCCCATCGGGTACATGATCTCCTTGGACACCGCGTTGATCTTCTTCATCACCTCGGCGTCGAGGGTCAGGTCCGCGGCGGCGAAGATCTCGTCCAGCTGGTCCTCGTGCGTCACGCCCACGATGGTGGAGGCGACGAAGTCATGCTGCTTGCTCCACGCCGTGGCCAGCGTCACCAGCGACATCCCGGCCTCCTGCGCGATGGCGCCGAACCGCTCGGTGGCGGCGAGGGACTTCTCGTTGACGAAGCGGCGGGTCATGGTCGCCTGACGCCCGCCGATCTTCAGATAGTTGGAGAACCGTGCGCCGTCCGGCGTCGCACCGCCATTGTACTTGCCCGACAGCACCCCGCCCGCCAGGGGAGAGTAGGGGATGGAGCTGACCCCCTCCTGCCGGCAGACCTGGGCCAGTTCGTCCTCGAAGCGGCGGTTGTTCAGGCTGTGGTTGTTCTGGATCGTCTCGTAGCGGGCGAGGCCCTCCATCTCCGAGGTGTGCAGGGCCTTCATCAGTCCCCAGGCCGTCTCGTTGGAGCAGCCCAGCACCCGGACCTTGCCGTCCCGCACCAGGTCGTCCAGGGCCCGCAGGGCGTCCTCGTAGCGGGCGCCGTGGTCGGGCCAGTGGGTCTGGTAGAGGTCGATATAGTCCGTATCCAGACGCTTCAGGCTGGCCTCGACCGCCCGCACGATGTTGTGCCGGTCGAGGGCGGTCATGCCCGCCCGCTGGGAGGCCTTCAGCCAGCCATGGCTGGGGCCGCAGACCTTGGTCGCCAGGATGATCTCGTCCCGGCGCCGGGTCTTCATCCAGCGGCCCACGATCTCCTCGGTCAGGCCGGCCCATTCCTCCTTGGGCGGGACCGGATAGTTCTCCGCCGTGTCATAGAAGTTGATGCCGGCTTCGAGGGAGCGGTCGAGGATGCGGAAGGCCATCTTCTCGTCCGCCTGGGAGCCGAAGGTCATCGTCCCCATGCAGATCTTCGAGACATAGACGGGGCTGCGGCCGAGACGCGCGTGCTGCATGGGGCGTTTCCTTGTGCGGGGTTGTTCTTGTGCCTGGGCACAGGATAGGGGACCGGTCGGCGCAAAGGCAACCGGCCCCCGGATCCTGTCGGCTGGGGCGGATCAGGCGCGGGACGGGTTGATCAGGAACTTCTCGCCGGTGGCGCGGCGGTTGTAGGCGGCGACCACGTCGGGCTGCAGGGCCTCCTGCAGGGAGATCTCCCGGGTGTAGTGGCTGGCGAAGGTGGTCTTCAGTTCCGCCGCCACCCGCTCGCGCAGCCGGGCGGCATCCACCGGTCCGATCTTCTGCAGGAACGGGAACAGGAGCCAGCCGCCCATGCCCCAGGCCATGCCGAAGCCGCGGGTGAACTCCGTCGGGCGCATGTCGAGCCCGCCATAGATGTAGACCTGCTTGTGCACGGTCGAGCCATAGCGGCTGTAGCCCGCCGCAGTCTTCTGGGCGGCGGCCTCCATGGCGGTCAAGATCTAGCCCGCCAGCTTGCCGCCGCC
>DAINBM010000215.1:0-5154 GCA_036732965.1 Caulobacteraceae bacterium
AGGCGTGGGAGACCACATCGCCGATCACGGCGGCGAAATCCTGCGCCGACAGAGCTTCGCCCCGCACCTTGCGACGGACGGCGTCCAGGCTGTCCGGCCGACGGGCGGGCGTCACCTCCACCGGGGCGCCTTCCGGGACGCCGAGGCGGCGGAACAGGGGCTGGCTGAGCCCGGCCTGGGAGGGCGCGACAAGGGCTTCGTCATCGGTGATGATGATGCCGGCATACACCCGCCGCTCTCCGGCGCGGACCTCGACCTTGCGCGATCCGGCGAGGCGGTCCGGCCTGACGGCCAGGCACCGGCGCGACAGCACGACGACGCTCTCGCGGTAGGTGTCAAGTTCGATGCGTCGGGCGGTGAGCATTGAAGACGTCTTCGAATCCCATGGGGTCGGTGCGCCCGGCCGGACCTATCGATAAGCGGTATCGGTCAAGCAGGATTTGCGGCAGCGCAACTCACCGGCGGGTCCCCGGGGCCGGATCCGGTCTACTCTATTCGAAACGCAGGGCCTCGATGGGGTTCAGCCGCGCGGCCTTGGCAGCGGGATAGTACCCGAAGAAGATGCCCACCACGGCGGAGAACAGGAATCCGCCGACGATGGCCACCGGGGATATCTGGATGGGCCAGTGGGCCAGTCGGGCGATGGACAGGGACGCACCGACCCCGACAACCACCCCCGCTGCCCCGCCGGTGAGGCTGAGGAACACCGCCTCCAGCAGGAACTGCAGCAGCACCTGCAGCCGCCGCGCCCCCAGCGCCATCCGCACGCCGATCTCCCGTGTGCGCTCGGTCACGGAGACCAGCAGGATGTTCATGATCCCGATGCCGCCGACGACAAGGGATATCGAGGCGACCAGGGCCAGCAGGGCGCGAAGGGCCTCGCTGCTGCTCTCCTGGGCGTCGGCGATCTGGCTGAGGTTTCGAACGGTGAAATTGTTCGGCTGACCGGCCTCGATCCGGTGACGCCGCGCCAGGATCCTGTTGGCCTGGGCAATGGCGGCCTGCACCTGGTCCGGCGCGGCCGCCTGGACATAGATGCTGTTGACGTAGCCGGTGAGGCGCGGGGCGATGCCGAAGGGATTGGTGGGAACGGGATAGGCGGCGCTGATCGGATTGGTGCCGGACTGCGGCGATGCCACGCCCAGCACCTTGCGTTCGGCCGTGGCGAACGGAACGAGCACCACGTCGTCCTGGTCCTGGCCGTAGCCGGTCTGCCCCTTGGTCGCCAGGACGCCGACGATGCGCAGGGGCACGCCCCGTACCAGCAGGGTGGCGCCGACCGGATCCACCCCCTCGCCGAACAGATTGATCATGACCGTGTGGCCGATCACGGCGACCTTCTCGGCGGCGTCGTTCTCGGGATCCGTCAGGGGTTCGCCCGAGGCGATGCGCCAGTTGACGATGGCCAGATACGAGGGAGACACGCCCTGGACCGCAGTTGACCAGTTCTGGTCACCAAACACCACCTGTCCGCTCTGCCGGGACAGATAGCCGACCCTGAGCACGGCGGGGGCCTGCTGACCGAGCGCGAGGGCGTCGGCGACGGTGAGGGTCGAGGCGCTGCCCGCTCCGCCCCGGGCACCGCTCCCCGAGACGGCCCCCGGCTGGACCACGATCATGTTGGTGCCCAGGCTCTCGAGCTGCTGCTTGACCGCGCTCGCCGCCCCGTCTCCGACAGCGACCATGGCGATCAGGGCTGCTACCCCGATGAACACGCCCAGCATCGTCAGGGCCGAGCGCATCCTGTTCCGCGACAGGGCCTGCAGGGCCGCCGTGGCAATCATCCCGAGGAAGGCGAAGGGCAGGACCGGCTCAGCGCTCGGTCGAGGTGCCGATACCGCCTCCGGTACCGGCCGGGATGCAGACGCCGCCGTCCTCTGGCGTTCATCCGACACGATCGCACCGTCCCGCATGGTGATGACCCTGTCGGCATAGGCCCCGATGTCCGGCTCATGGGTCACGACGAGCACAGTCAGGCCCTCGTCACGGTTGAGCCGCACGATGATATCCATGATCTCGTGGGACGTGCGTGTGTCCAGATTGCCCGTCGGCTCATCCGCCAGCAGGACCGCAGGGCGGCTGATCAGGGCCCGGGCGAGGGCGACGCGTTGCTGCTGCCCGCCGGAAAGCTGCGCCGGCGTGTTCCGCTCCCGATCGGTCAGGCCGACCCGGGCAAGCGCCCGGCGGCCGGTCTCGGCCCGCTCCCGGGCCGACAGGGTGGCGGAGCGGCCGTAGAGCAGCGGCAGGATGACATTCTCCAGCGCGCTCGTCCGCGGCAGCAGGTTGAAGCTCTGGAAGACGAATCCGATCCGGTCGCTGCGCACCTGGGCGAGATCGGGTTCGGACAGTGTCGAGACGTCCCGCCCCTCGAACAGGTAGGTCCCCTCGCTGGGTTGGTCGAGACAACCCATCAGGTTCATCAGAGTGGACTTGCCGGAGCCGGACGCCCCCATGATGGCGACGAATTCCCCGCGGCAGATCTGCAGATCGATCTCCTTGAGGGCCAGGACCTCCTCACCGCCGATGGAGAACCGGCGGTTGAGCCCGCGCAGCCGGATGACCGGTTCGGTCACGGGGTCTGGCACTGGGTCTGGCACGGGGTCTGTCACGGGGTCTTTCACCGGGATCTCAAAGCCGCGGGCCGTTGATCGCCGGACCCGGGGGACCGCTGGCAACACCGATGGCGACCCGGTCACCGATCTGCAGCGCCGGGGACCGCACCTCGGTGAATGCCCCGTCATCGAGCCCCTGGGTGACCGCCACAAGGACCAGGTGCCCCCCGCGCTCGACATAGACGCCCCGCTGCCCCTTCGGTCTCGCTGGCATGTCCGGCGGCGTGAAGCGCACGGCCTGGGAAGGCACCCTCAAGACGTCGCGGGCATCGGCCAGGATGAAATGGGCGGTGGCCGTCATGCCCGGTTTGAGGTGCAGGGCCGAGTTGTCGACGGCGATGACCACGTCATAGGTGATGACGTTCTGCACGCTGAGCGGGGCCTGGCGGACCTGAACGACGCGCCCCTCGAACGCACGGCCGGGCCACGCGTCCACGGTGAAGGTCGCCCGCGCCCCGGTATGGATCTGCGCGATGTCGGACTCGCTCACATTGGCGTCCACCTGCATCTTGGTCAGATCCTCGGCGATCAGGAACAGGGTCGGGGTCTGGAAGCTCGCCGCCACGGTCTGGCCGGCCGTGACGTTTCGCGACACCACGACGCCAGA
Organism: Caulobacteraceae bacterium; assembly: GCA_036732965.1. Taxonomy (GTDB): domain Bacteria; phylum Pseudomonadota; class Alphaproteobacteria; order Caulobacterales; family Caulobacteraceae; genus CAIMFV01. The sequence goes on from DAINBM010000215.1 coordinate 3,220, forward strand.
TACCGGGGAGGTGATCCGCGTATAGTCGAGGTTGACTTCGGCAGCTTCCAGCGCCGCCTGCCTTTGGGCCAGCTGCGCCGTGTCGAGCGATATCTGGGCATCGGCCTGGGCAAGGGCATTGGCGGCGGCGTCAACCGCGTCACCCGACGTGGAGTCCGTCGCCGCGAGCTGTGCCTGTCGTCTGTGGGTCACCGCCGCGTAGGATCGCGCCGCCGTGTCCTTGGCGAGTTGCGCTGCCGCCGCGGCCAGATTGGCCTTGGCCTGATCGACGGCAACGCCATAGGGCTTCGGGTCGATCCGCGCGCACAGTTGTCCCTTCCGGACCTGCGTATTGTAGTCGCAACTGACCCGGTCGATGACGCCCGAGACATAGGTCCCGACCTCGATCAGCTTGACCGGATTGATCGTGCCGCTCGCAACGACGACTTGAACGACATCCCCACGATCGACGGGGACATAGGTCAACCTGGCACCCACCCGCGGGCGGAGCGCGAAAAGGCTGGCCGAGAGGGCGACCACAGCCCCCACGGCCAGCGCGAGACGGATGTTCCGCGACCGGTTGTTCATGCCGCCGATATTGCAGCCGGGGAGGGGGCGTCACGTTGACGCAGCGCAAGGGTGTGGCGGTCAATCGGGCGCGCGCGGGACGGACCTGCCTGTGTCCGCACGACAGGGTGCCCCGGGAAGGCTGGCATGCGAACGCGTATACAATTGATATTGAACGATAAAATGTCTCATTGCGCTTGGCTGTGCGGCGTATCCCGGCGTGCGGCAGAGGTGCCGAACAGCCCCGGGGTCACCAATGCGTTGCTGCGGCCGCAGTCCCGTCAGCGCCCCTTCGGCGTGAGTTCCCGAGGTGTCTTCACGACGGCGCTGGGGGGGCCGGTGGTCAGAACACCATCACCCTCAGATCAGGCTCTGCCCGCCGTCGACGCGCACAACCTGTCCCGTCACATAGGTGGCCCGCATCAGGTAGAGGTAGGCCTCAGCGGCCTCTTCCACCGTGCCAGGGCGGGACAGCGGCAGGTTGGCCGTGTACCTGTTGATCGTGGCCTCGCCCATGCCCTTGACCTGCTCGCTCAATATGAGGCCGAGGCAGACAGCATTGACCCGCACAGGAGCAAGGTCGCGCGCGAGGCCAGCGGCCAGCCCTTCCGTTGATTGAGCCGAGGCCGTCGTCAGGGGCGCGCCGGGTATCGGACGGTGCGCCAGCATGCCGCCGGTCAAGGTGATCGAACCCACCCTGGAAATCCGGCGGAGACCATGTTTTGCAGCGCGTAGGGCACCCCAGAAGCGCACCTCCAGCCTCGCCTTGCTTGCCTCGACGTCGAGATCGCGGGTGGGGCCTGCCATCTGACCCCAGTCGCCGGCGGTGTACACCAGGTGGTCAAAGGCTCCGGCCGCGTCGAAGAACTCGGCCACGGAATGCTCGTCCTTGACGTCGACGGTCCGGCCGACGGCGCCATGGCCCAGCGCCTCGGCCGCCGAGGCGATGCGCGAGGGTTGACTGGAACCCACCACCACATCCGCGCCAGCGGCGAGCGCCGCGGCGGCGACCGCGAAGCCGACACCGGACGCGCCGCCGATCACGACCACCTTCGTCGCATCCAGTCCCGCCATGTTCCGTCCTGTCTCAGAGTTGCTCGATGCAGGCCTGCCCGAACGGCATGGCACCTATTTCCCCATGGCCGCGGCCAATGCGGCCCTCAGCGTGGCGTGGGGGTTCAGCCGCCCCATGAGGCGCAAGACCTTCGCGGGGCCCGGCAGGACCTCGTCCCGGTCCTTTTCCAGTCCCTGGATGGCCGCGCGCGCAAAGGCGTCGGCGCTCATCCGCGGGCCGGCGTTCATCTCCTCCTGGCCCTTGTTGAAGTCCGTGGCGACCGCCGGCGGGGCGAGCTCGATCACCCGGACCGAGGTGCGGCTCAGCTGCACCCG
>DAINBM010000216.1:0-5142 GCA_036732965.1 Caulobacteraceae bacterium
CAACGCCCCGATTGCCCGGCACGACCCCACCGCCCATGCGGAGATCCTGGCCCTGCGGGCGGCGGGGGCGCGGCTCGGCAACTACCGGCTGACGGGGCTCACCCTCTATGTGACGCTGGAGCCCTGCCCCATGTGTGCGGGGGCCCTCAGCCATGCCCGGATCGGCCGGGTGGTCTTTGGCGCTCCGGACGAGAAGGGGGGCGGGGTGATCCACGGGGCCCGGGTGTTCGACCAGCCCACCTGTCACTGGCGGCCGGAGGTGGAGGGCGGCCTCCTGGCGGAGGAGAGCGCGACCCTTCTGCGCAGCTTCTTCCGGGCCCGGCGCAAGCCGCCGTCCGCTCAGCCGCCGAAGAACACCCGGTAGAGGATCCGGCCTGGCAGGAAGGTGAAGGCCCCCGCGGTGATCAGGCCCGTGTAGAACAGGCCGGTCATGGAGCGGGCGTGCATGGTGATCTTGCCCCGTCGCGCCGCCATCACGGCCAGCGGCGTGATCAGCAGCACCCAGGCGGTCAGCAGGTGGATGTAGCTGAAGTGCCCCGGGAAGATCACCTTGATGAAGACCGAGGTCCCGGCCAGCAGCATCATCAGCGCCACCCAGACCCAGCCGATCAGCCGGTGCGGCAGGGTGCCCTTGGGTGACAGCATCTGCACCGCCCCGAGGACGAGGCAGATCACCGCCGCCCCGAGATGGATACGAATCGGGGCCGAGGCCTCGCGGATCGGTGTCAGGTCCGGGGTGTGCAGGTGCGGATGACCCAGGATCACGACAAGGGTCGCGGCAGTGACAATGGCCCCCGCGGCGACGAGCTGTGCCCAACGGCGGGTGACAAAGCCGGCCGGCGGGATGCGGGAATCGGTTGAGGCGTGGGTCATGGTCTGGTCCTATTGCGTCTGCGCTTGGGGGACGCCCGGATCCTCACCCCGCCGATCAGGATTTGCCACCCCAGATGCACGAACCGGCACCGGACATTCGCCAGATGACAGGCCCTGTCGTTCGCGAAGCGCCGTCGGACAGCCGGGACTCCGTCGCCCGCCCTGGGCGCAGCCCTGTCACCCTGGCCCGGCGCATCGCGCCGGACGGCTGGCTGCGCGGGATCGGCTGGCCCATGGGCCTCGCCCTGATCGTCGCCGGGGTGCTGAGCCTGCTCGGTGCCCTGGGGTCGGGGGTTCTGCCGCTCGGCCCCCGGACCCTCTACTGGATCGAGGTCATGGAGGCGGGCACCCTGGTGGCCCTGACCGTGCGACCGGTGGTGTGCTGGACCGGCTGGTTCGCGGCCCGTGCCTGGGCCGAGGCCGTGGGGGTGGCCGTGATCATCACCGCCGTCGGCGCGCCGGTGATCTGGCTGATCTCCGCCGCCCAGTTCGGCCAGGCTGCGATCGGCGGCGGGCCGGACGCCTTCATCGCCCCCGTGGCGCTGTTGTCCCTGGTCACGACCAGCCTCAACTACCTGCTGCAGCGCCCGGCGCGGATGACCCACGCACCCGCGCGGTCGGCTGCAGATGCCGGCCCCGCCCCGGCCCGCCCCCGCCTCGAAGCCCGCCTGCCCGCCCATCTGAGGGGGGCGGCGCTGATCGCGGTGTCGGCGGAGGACCATTATCTGCGCGTCCGCACCGACCGGGGCGACGCCCTGATCCTGATGCGCCTCGCCGATGCCCTGGCCGAGCTCGAAGGGGTGGAGGGGGCCCGGACCCACCGCAGCTGGTGGGTGGCCAGGGCCGCCATCCGCGACGCCCGGCGGGGGGAGGGGCGGGGGACCCTGACCCTGGCGGGCGGGATCGAGGCCCCGGTCAGCCGCACCTATGCCCGGTCCCTCCGGGACGCGGGGTGGTTCGGATGAGCCTCGCCCTGACCCTTGCGCATGTGCCGTCGCCGGTCGGGGACATCCGGCTGGTGAGCGACCGGGAGGGGGGCCTGCGGGCCCTGGACTTCGACGGCTATGACGACCGGATGCGGCGGCTGCTGCGGCTGCACTACGGGGCGGTGGACCTGTCCCCCGGCCGGCCGCCGGTGGCGGTGACCGAGGCCCTGGCCGCCTATTTCGACGAAAACCTTCGCGCCCTCGACGCAGTGCCCACGGTCACGGGCGGCACGGACTTCCAGCGGGCGGTGTGGGCGGCGCTGCGGGACATCCCGCCGGGGGAAACGGTCGGCTACGGCACCCTTGCGGTGCGGATCGGCCGTCCCTCCGCCAGCCGGGCGGTGGGCGCGGCCAACGGGGCCAATCCGGTGGCCATCATCGTCCCCTGCCACCGGGTGATCGGGGCGTCCGGCGCCCTCACCGGCTTCGGCGGCGGGCTGGAGCGCAAGGCCTGGCTCCTGGAGCACGAACGCCGCCACGCGGGCGGTTGGCTGTTGTGAGGCGGTGCGGGGTTCGAGACGCGCGTGTCCCGCGCGCCTCACCCTGACCCAGGATGTGGGTCGAGCCCGTGTCCGCTTGTGGGGGGCACCGCAACGCGCGTCATCCTGAGGCTGGCCGGGACGGCCCGTGTCGAAGGACGCACGCTCTCACCGCCGGCCGAACAGGCGCTCCACGTCGGCGAGCTTCAGCTCCACATAGGTGGGGCGGCCGTGATTGCACTGGCCGGAATGGGGGGTCGCCTCCATCTGCCGCAGCAGGGCGTTCATCTCCGCCCCCGTGAGCCGGCGCCCGGCGCGGACACTGCCGTGGCAGGCCATGGTGCCGCACACCTCCGCCAGCCGTTCGGAGAGGGCCAGCGCCTGACCCGCCTCCGCCAGATCATCGGCGATGTCCCGCACCAGACCGGCCACGTCGGTGTCCCCCAGAAGCGCCGGGGTCTCCCGCACCAGCAGGGCACCGGGGCCGAAGGGTTCCAGCACCAGGCCCAGCGCCGCCAGCTCGTCCGCCCGGGCGGCCACCCGCTCCGCCTCGGCAGGGTCCAGCTCCACCACCTCCGGCAGGAGCAGCGCCTGACGGGCCACGCCGCCGGCGGCCATCTCCACCTTCATGCGCTCATAGACCAGGCGCTCATGGGCCGCGTGCTGATCGACGATGACGAGGCCATCCCGGGTCTGGGCGATCACATAGGTCTCGTGCAGCTGGGCCCGGGCGGCCCCCAGGGGATAGTCCACCGGATCGAAGGGGGCCGGGGCATCCGCCGGGCCGGGCGGTGGGGGCAACTCCGCCTCCGGCTCCACCCGTGCGCTGCGCTCGGCAAGACCCGGCAGCACGCCGGTGGTGGGGCGCGGATAGGCAAAGTCGGGGGTCCGCCACTGGCCGGACCCGCTCCAGCCCGCGGCAGGGGGGGGCGGTGTGTAGGTCTGGGGCCGGAAGCTGCCCAGCGCGGCGCCGGCCACGGTGGTCGAGGCCCGGTGCCCCGCTCCGGCCAGGGCGTGGCGCAGGGCCCCGATGATCAGGCCGCGCACGAGGCCCGGATCCCGGAAGCGCACCTCGGCCTTGGCCGGATGGACGTTCACGTCCACCTCCTCCGGCGGCAGCTCCACATAGAGGGCGGCCACGGGGTGGCGGTCCCGGGCGAGGAAGTCGGCATAGGCGGCGCGCAGGGCCCCGGTGATCAGCTTGTCCCGGACCGGGCGGCCATTGACGAACAGGTACTGGTGCTGGGCATTGCCCCGACTGTAGGTGGGCAGGCCCGCATAGCCGGTCAGGCGCACCCCCTCCCGCACCTGGTCGATGAGCAGGGCATTGTCCTCGAACTCCCGGCCGAGCACAGCCCCGAGGCGCGCGAGGCGGCCCGCCATCCCCTCCGCCTCCGCCGCCAGACGCAGGACCTTGCGGCCGTCGAGCTCCAGGGAGAAGGCCACCGCCTCGTGGGCCATGGCCTGGCGCTTCACCTCCTCGGTGATCGCCAGCGCCTCCGCCCGTTCGGACTTCATGAACTTCAGACGGGCGGGGGTGGCATAGAACAGGTCCCGCACCTCCACACGCGCCCCGTGGGGGCCCGGGAAGGGGGCGGGGCCCACCGCGCCCACTGCGCCGCCGTCCACCTGGATCTGGAAGCCCTCGCCCCCGGCGGTGCGGGCGCTGATCCCGAGCCGCGCCACCGAGCCGATGGAGGGCAGGGCCTCCCCGCGGAAGCCCAGGGTGAAGATGTTGAGCAGGTCATAGACCCCGTCCCCGTCCGGGGCGAGCTTGGAGGTGGCGTGCCGCTCCACCGCCAGGGCCAGCTCGTCGGGGCCGAGGCCGCAGCCGTCATCGGCCACCAGGATCCGGGACAATCCCCCCTGATCGGCTTGAATATCCACGCGCCGCGCCCCCGCATCCAGGGCGTTCTCCACGATCTCCTTGAGGGCGCTGGCCGGGCGCTCCACCACCTCGCCGGCGGCGATGCGGTTGACGGTCTCGGGCGGGAGGCGACGGATGAGCATGACCCGGACCTAAAGCGATTCTGCCGTCGCCGCCGCCGCGGGCCGGCGTCGTGGCCGGCCATTTGCAAACGCGCGGTTAACCGAAATGCGGTTCAATGCGGCTTCCGATCTCCGGGATGACCCATGTCTGACGTCGCACACGACCTGCAAGCGGGCGCTGCACCGGCCCTGCCGGCCGAGGCCGCCCCGGTGCGCCGGGCGCGGGTGGCGCTGATCAAGCGGCTGGCGGATGTGGTCAGCCTGCCGTCGAGCCGGGTCAACGCCTTCGAGCGGGCCATCACCTCGGACCTGCTGGTGGAGATCCTGCGGGAGGCCGACCTGCCCGAGCGCGAGCGCGTCTCCCGCCGGGTCCTCGCCCTCACCGACATTCCCTACGAACTGCTCCGGGTGCTGCTGCAGGACGAGATCTCCGTGGCCGGGCCGCTGCTGGAAGAGGCCGCCATACCGGATCCGGAACTGATCGCCTGTGCCGCCAACGCCACCCTCGCCCACCGCCTCGTCATTGCCCGGCGGCGGGAGCTGTCGGAGGTGGTGGTGGAGCAGCTGAGCCAGACCGGCGAACCGGATGTGCTGCAGGCCCTGTTGAGGAACCGGGGCGCCCGCTTCACCCAGGGGGCGCTCGAACGGGTCATGGCCGCGTCCCGCCGGGATTCCCTGTTGCTGGCCCAGTTGCTGCGGCGACCCGAACTGCGGCCGTCCCAGGCCTATGTGATGTTCTGGTGGTGCGGGGCCGACGAGCGGAGGATCATCCTGCAGCGGTTCGCCGTCAGCCGGGATGTGCTGCAGGACGCTGC
>DAINBM010000217.1:0-5136 GCA_036732965.1 Caulobacteraceae bacterium
CTCGGCGCGACCGGCGCGCTCCTTCAGGGTCCGCAGCATCTCCGCGGCCTCGTCGCCGACGCCGGCATCCCCCTCCATCTCCGCCATCTCGGCGAGTTCGAGGGCATCGGCGCGCTCGCGCTCCAGCATCCGCACGGCGTCCACGGCGGTGCCGAGGCGGGTGCGCTCGCGCATCACCGCCTGGGCGTCGTCGGGATTGTCCCACAGGGTCGGGTCCTCGACCCGGGCATTCAGTTCGTCGAGGCGACGTAGGGCAGGATCCCAGTCAAAGACGCCTCCTGAGCAGCGCGATCGACTGCTCGATGTCCGCCGCAAGGGCCTCGACATCCGCTCTCATGGGTTGGCTCCGGTATGATCCGACAACAGGTCAGGGCGGCGGACATAGGCCGGGCCGCGGCGGATGGCAATGGAGAAGCGTGACAGGGGCCGCCGCCGAGCCCTCAATGTTGCGGACCCGGTTCGGCCAGCATCAGCGGATGGGCCGACGCGACGGGCGTGGCGGCAACGGGCCCGGGCGGCAGACGCGGTTCGGTTCCGGGCTGGAAGGCCTCCACATGGCCGCGGATGCTGACGAGCCTTGCCTGTTTCGGGGCCTTGAAGTCCTCCGGCGCCATGGGGCGCAGGGCCTCCTGCATGAAGTCGATGAAGATCGGCACGGCGGCATGGGCCCCGGTCTCGCCATTGCCCAGGCTGCGGTTGTCGTCGAAGCCCACGAAGGTGCCCACGACGAGGCTCGGGGTGTAGCCCACGAACCAGGCGGAGCGGAAATCATTGGTGGTGCCGGTCTTGCCCGCAATGTGACGGCCAAGGCTCGCCACCGCGGCGGCCGTGCCGTTGGTGGTGACCCCCTCCAGCATCAGGGTGATCTGGTAGGCGGTGACCGGGTCCATCACCGGCACGCCCTGCGGTGCCAGTCGGGGGGACTCGTCCCCGTTGAAGGGCTGGTCGCAGTGCGGGCAGTCCCGCTTGTCCACCTGCCAGATGGACTGGCCCTGCCGGTCCTGCACCATCTCGATCAGGTGCGGCTCGATCCGGCGGCCGCCATTGGCAAACGCGGCATAGGCGGCCGTGATCTTGTAGGGTGTCGTCTCACCGGCCCCCAGCGCCATGGCCAGAACCGGCTGCAGATCGTCGACGACACCGGCACGCACGGCCATGTCGCGGATCTTGCGCATCCCCACCTTGTCGGCGATGCGCACCGTCATCTGATTGCGGGAATAGACGAGGCCGGCGCGGAAGATGGAGGGCCCGCCGCTCTCGTGCTCGTAGTTCTCCGGCGACCAGACCTGGCCGTTGGCCCCGGCAAAGCTGATGGGCGCATCCAGCACGATGGAGGCCGGGGTGAAGCCGTTCTCCAGCGCCGTGGCATAGACGAAGGGCTTGAAGGACGAGCCGGGCTGCCGCTCTGCCTGGGTCGCGCGGTTGAACTTGGAGAGGGAGAAGCTGTAGCCCCCCACCAGGGCCAGCACCCGGCCGCTGCGGGGGTCCAGCGCCACCAGGGCCCCGTTGACGATGGGCACCTGCCGCAGGCCATAGGTCCGGCCGTTCCCCGTCGGCTCCACGAACACCAGGTCACCGACGGCCAGGCCCTTGCCCTGCTTCGCCCAGGCCACGTCGGCAGCCTCCAGTTCCCCATCGCCACCCTGGGGCAGGCGGACATGCGCCGTGCTGCCCCCCACCCGGTCGATCACGGCCGCCCGCCAGGCCCGCCGCTCCGACGCCGGCGACTTGGACAGGGCTTCCTTCTCCCAGCCGGACTTCAGGTCCACATGCTCCAGCGCGCCGCGCCAGCCGTGGCGGCGGTCATAGGCCTCCAGCCCCTTCATCAGCGAGATGCGGGCCTGGGTCTGCAGGCGGCTGTCGAGGGTGGTGCGCATGTAGAGCCCCCCCTCCTCCGCCTTCTTGCCCACGGCGGCCTCGGCCCGCTGGCGAACCTCCTCCATGAAGTAGTCGGCGTCGCGGTAGTGGGTGCGCTCGGGGCGCAGCTGGACGTGCAGGTCCTCGCGCATGGCGGCTTCCGCCTGCGGTCGGGTGACGAAGCCCTCCTCCGCCATCTGCGACAGCACCCAGTTGCGGCGACGCAGCGCCTCGGTCCGGTGCCGGATCGGATCGTAGTTGGACGGGCCCTTGGGCAGGCTGGCCAGATAGGCCATCTCCGACAGGCTGAGCTCGTTCATCGCCTTGCCGAAGTAGTTGTAGGCCGCCGCCCCCACGCCGAAGGACCGGTAGCCCAGCCAGATCTCGTTCAGATAGAGCTCCAGGATCCGGGTCTTGGGCAGGGTCTCCTCGATCCGGCGGGCGAGGATGGCCTCCTTGATCTTGCGGCCGAAGCTGTGCTCCCCCGTCAGCAGGACGTTCTTGGCCACCTGCTGGGTGATGGTGGAGCCGCCCTGCAGCTTGCGCCCGCGCAGGACGTTGAAGGCGTCCCGGCTCATGGCCCGGGTCAGGCCGGCCAGATCGATGCCCCCGTGCTCGAAGAACTTGCGGTCCTCGGCGGCGAGGAAGGCGCGCACCAGCAGGGGCGGCACCTGGTCGTAGGGGGCGAAGATCCGCCGCTCCTTGCCGATCTCGCCGATCAGGGTGCCGTCCCAGGCATAGACCCGGGTGGAGGTCGGCGGACGGTAGTCCCCCAGCTGGGCGGCATCCGGCAGGTCATGGAACAGCCATGCCGCGTAGACGGACAGCACGACGCCCGCAACGGCGATCAGGCTGAGGCAGGCCACACCTGCGATCGCCACCCATCGTCCTGCAGACTTCAACGCGCCCCCCTTGGCACCTGGTCGACGCGCCGATGCCCCATCCGGCGCCGCAAGCGCGCTTAACAGGCAGAGGAATCCGGTTTCGCACGGCCGCCGTCAAGTCTCGATCGGGGGCTTGGAGCCTTGCGGCTCAGCGCGTGGCCAGCCGGGACGACCGGGTGAAGTAGCTCTCGATGGCATCGGTGATCGAATCCGCGAGGGCCTTGCGGTCATCGGGGGACTGAAGTCGTTGTTCATCCACGGGATTGGTGATGAAACCCATCTCCAGCAGCACCGCCGGCACGTCGGGCGCCAGCAGGACGGCGAAATTGGCGTCCCTGTGGCTTCGGCGCAGCAGGTCGACCTTGCCGCTCATCCGGTCCAGCAGGAGATTGGCGAAGGTCGAGGACTGGTTGGTGGTCTCGCGCTGGGTCAGGTCCAGCAGGATTCGGTTGACCGACGGATCCCGCGACGGGGCGGCGATGTTGACGAACCAGTCCCCGTTGCGGGCCATCACCTGCCGCGCGGCGCGGTCGGCCCCCTTTTCCGACAGGGTGTAGACCGTGGCCCCGTGCAGGTTCGGATCGGCGATGGAGTTCACGTGAAGGGAGATGAACAGGTCGGCACGCTCCCGCCGGGCGATCTGCATGCGCTGGTCCAGCGGGATGAACACATCGCTTTCCCGGGTCAGCACCACCTGGTAGTGGCCGGTCCGCAGCAGCGCCGCCTTCAGGTCCCGGGCGGAGGCCAGGGCAATGTCCTTTTCCGCGACGTCGGGTCCCAGGGTGCCGGGATCCTTGCCCCCGTGCCCGGGGTCGATGACGATCACCCGGTGCCCTCGGGCCGGTGCCGGCGCGGCGGTCAGCACCGGCTGAACCGCCGGGGGCACTGCCGCCGTGGCGGGGACACCGCGCAGATCGGCATGGCGCACCGGGGGCGGGACGGGTGCCGTGGCGTCCCGGGCGAAGTCGATCACGTAGCGGTAGACCTTGATCCCGTCATCGGGGGGCAGCAGGAAGCGGCGCTTGATCACGCTGGGCTGCTGGAAATCGATGTTGAGATGCGCATCGCCCGCGCCCTGGGTGACCGACCAGGCCTTCAGCGGGCCCTGGCCGGTTCCGCCGAGACCGGATCCGGTCCGGGCGTTGGACAGGGCGATCACGATATGTTGCGAGGCACTGGCGGCATCAGCCATCGGCCGGGCGCTGGCGGGCTGGTCCATCTCCACCACCAACCGGGTCTCATCCCCGTTCTCGCCCACCCGGACCTTGAGGATGGCCGCGGTCTCCGCGGCGTGATGGGCCACCGCCGCCGTGGCCGCCGCCGCACCGCCAAGACCCAAGAGCACCAACGCCGCCAGGGCCAGCCGGACCCGTGGCCGCATCGACCGGGGGGGCGACGGCCTGCGATTCTCGGAGGGGGGCGTTTCCGTATCCACGGCCGGCACGTTCCTCATGGGGGCGCTTGGGATCCTCGATTCAGCACGATCGTCGGTAAAAAAGCCTTAAGACACGCCCCGCCCGGCCATTTTGAGACGCCCACGGACGGAGGGAACGCTTTTCTTTTTCCATGGGGTGTTGCACAGTGTCCTCTGCGCACGAGGTTCGCGCCCCGCCCCTGTATCTGGAGGCGGATTGTGGACCGCGCAGCTGCGCCCTTCCCGGAAATCCCTTTCGGGTCGGGCCACATCATCCGATCCGCGCCTTCCGCGCGTCAAGGACAACAACCCAATGGCCCGGTTCGCCTGCGCCCTCTCTCGCCCCTTTTCCGCGTGGCCTTCGCTGCGCCGAGGCGAGCCTGTGCGCGCGACCATTCAACCCCGGCCCCCTGGCGTGATGCCAGGCGAGCGCCGCAAGGACCGCTTTGATGACCAAGACTATGTTGATCGACGCCGCACACGCCGAAGAGACGCGTGTTGTGGTGGTGGACGGAAACCGGATTGAGGAACTCGATTTCGAAAGTTCGTCCCGCAAGCAGCTTCGGGGCAATATCTATCTTGCCAAGGTCACCCGCGTAGAACCCAGCCTCCAGGCCGCGTTCATCGAATATGGCGGCAATCGCCATGGGTTCCTCGCCTTCAACGAGATCCATCCGGACTACTACCAGATCCCCGTCGCCGACCGGGAAGCCCTGCTTCGCGAGGAAGCCGAGGAAGAGGACGAGCCGCCGCCCCGTCGCCGGGGCCGGGCCCGCGCCGCCTCCGACGACAGCGAGACGGTGACCGAGGACGAGGACAACGTCGGTCGGGACGATGATGACGACGACGACGTGATGGAGGAGGAGGTCGAGCGCCGCCGCCGCCGTCTGATGCGCCGCTACAAGATCCAGGAAGTCATCAAGCGCCGGCAGATCATGCTGGTGCAGGTCGTCAAGGAAGAGCGCGGCAACAAGGGCGCGG
>DAINBM010000218.1:0-5127 GCA_036732965.1 Caulobacteraceae bacterium
CGGCGCTGGAGCAGCGGCTGGCCCACATCTCCACGCCGCTTTCCCTGTCCATCATCGGCTGCGTGGTGAACGGACCGGGGGAGGCGTTGATGACCGATCTGGGCTTCACCGGCGGCGGCAAGGGCTCGGGCATGGTCTATGTGGCGGGGCGTCCGGACCACAAGCTCGACAATGGCGACATGGTCGACCACATCGTCGGTCTGGTGGAGGCGCGGGCCGCGGAGATCCGCGCCGAACAGGCCAAGCCCGACGCCGCGGAATGACCCGGGTCCTCGCCGCACTCGCGGTCGTCGCGGTGATGTCCATGGGGGGCTGCAGTCGCGCTGCGGCACCCGAGGGGACGCCGGGCGGGCCGGTCAGCTGGGTGCAGATGACCGGGGACGGGGCAGAGCTGCGCGCCGCGGCCACGGACGGACGCTGTCCGCTGGCGCAGGTCGACGGCGTCCCGGCGGCGATGACGGTCCGGGCCGCGCTCGCACCGGCGTTTCCTGCCATCTGCGTCCTGCCGGCCCCGCGCACGGCCCACAGCATCGGGACGGCCGACCATCCGGTGCCACTTCCCGCCGGTACGCCCCGGCGGATCGTGGTGATCGGCGATACCGGTTGCCGGGTGCACGGCACCACGGCCCAGGACTGCAACCATCCTCAGGGCTGGCCCTTTGCCCGGGTGGCCGCGCTGGCGGCGGCGCAGCGGCCGGACCTGATCATCCATGTCGGGGATTATTACTATCGGGAGGGGCCCTGTCCGTTCGGCAAGGCCACCTGCGCGGGGTCGCCCCACGGGGACAGCTTCGACACCTGGCGGGCTGACCTGTTCGACCCGGCGGCCCCCCTGCTGCAGCAGGCCCCGGTGGTGTTCGTCCGCGGCAATCACGAGGCCTGCCAGCGGGGGGGCATCGGCTGGGCCCGCATGCTCGACCCGGGCCCGTGGCGCGACACCTGTCCCGAGACCGATGCGGCCTTCGTCGTCCGGCTGGGGGACCTGTCCCTCGGGGTCCTGGATTCCAGCCTTGCCGATGATCGCGATGCCTCTGCCGCCGGTGTCGCCCGGATGGTGCCGCAGTTCGACCGCCTGAAGGCACAGGTGGGCCCGGGGGAGAGCTTCCTCGTGACCCACCGGCCGATCTGGGCCGCCGTGCCCGTGGGCCATGCGGGGCCGTTCGGCACGATCTTCGTGGGCCTGAATGCAACCGAACAGGCGGCGGCCCGCGGCCGGATCCCGCCGGATGTCTCCCTCGTGGTCTCCGGCCACATCCACCACTTCGCCGCCTACAGCTACGGCCCCGGCCGACCGGCCCAGCTGGTGGCCGGCGAGGGCGGCGCGAACCTGGTGGAGTCCCAGCGCCTGGCGCCGGACCGCACGCCCCTGACCATCGACGGCCTGTCCGCCACCAAGGTGAACTTCGCCCGCTACGGCTATGTGCTGATGACCCGTGGAGAGACCGGCTGGGCCATCGATGCCCACGATGTCGACGACCGGATCGTCGCCCACTGCACCCTGGTCCGTCGGGACCTGTCCTGTAGCAGTGATCTGAAGGGTCGGCCCTAGTCCCTGTCCGGCGTCTCGTCCGGCGTCTCGTCCCGGGGCGCGGCACCGGGACGACGGCCGAACCGTTTCGCTCGCCCGGGACGGGAGGGCTCTCCCTTGGCCTTGGCGGTGATCTGCCGCAGCTTCAGCGCCTGGCGCTGGGACAGGGCCTGGCCGGGGTCGCCCTTGTCCGGATCGGCGAAGGCCCGGCCATAGGTCTTCACCCGGCCCGCCACATCGGTCAGGAACTCCCCCTCCCAGGCGGACAGCTCCACGCCTTCCCGGGCCGCCGTGCGCTCGGCCTTCTTCAGGGCACGCAGCACGGCCCGGGCCGCCGCTGCGCGAGGGTCGGGAGGTTTGCGGGGTCTGGCGGGCCCGCGCTTCAGGCCTAGAGCCCGCCGATGGCCGACAGATAGAGGTCGATCAGGGCCTCTTCCTCGGTGCGCTTGGCGGCATCCATCTTCCGGATCCGCACGATCTTGCGCAGGATCTTCACGTCGAAGCCCTCGCCCTTGGCCTCGGCATAGACCTCCTTCAGGTCGTTGGCCACGGCGGCCTTGTCCAGCTCCAGACGCTCGATCCGCTCGATGATGGTGCGCAGCCGTGTCTGGGCGGCCTGGGTCAGCACGTCGTCCGAGGTATGGGTCGCCTGGGCGCTGAACGACGCGGTGGACGGGGCGCTGCTGAAGGGGCTGTCTTCGGCCATGGGCGGGAGAATCCTCGGAGAGTCAGGGTCGGGAAAGGGCGGAGACGCTAGTCCGCCTCGGGAGCCGAGGCAATGGCGGAAAGGTTACTGGAACTCCTGTTCCAGGGCCGCCAGCCGCTCCGCCTGATCCTCGGCGATCAGGGCCTCCACCAGCACATCGAGGTCCTCCCCCTCCAGCACCTTGGGGAGGGCATAGAGGGTCAGGTTGATCCGGTGGTCGGTGACCCGGCCCTGGGGAAAGTTGTAGGTGCGGATGCGTTCCGACCGGTCGCCGGAGCCCACCTGGCTCTTGCGGGCCTCGGCCCGTTCCGCGTCCAGCTGGGACCGCTGCATGTCATAGAGGCGGGCCTTCAGCACCTTCATGGCCTTGGCCCGGTTCTGGTGCTGGGACTTCTCCGAGGAGGTCACCACCACGCCGGTGGGCAGGTGGGTGATGCGCACGGCGGAATCGGTCTTGTTCACGTGCTGGCCGCCGGCCCCGGAGGAGCGATAGGTGTCGATGCGCAGATCGGCGTCGTTGATCTCGATCTCCACGTCCTCGGGCTGTGGCAGAACCGCCACGGTCGCCGCCGATGTGTGGATCCGCCCCCCCGCCTCCGTGGCGGGCACCCGCTGCACCCGATGCACGCCGCTCTCGAACTTCAGGCGGCCGAAGACCCCGTCCCCGGTGATGGAGGCGACGATTTCCTTGTAGCCTCCGGCATCCCCCTCGGAGGCGTCCTCCACCTCGAGCTTCCAGCCGCGGATCGCGGCATAGCGCTGGTACATGCGGAACAGGTCCCCGGCGAACAGGGCCGCCTCGTCCCCCCCGGTCCCGGCCCGGACCTCGAGGATGGCCGAGGCGTTCTCGTCCTTGTCCTTCGGCGCAAGCAGCAGGCCCACGCCCCGTTCCAGCTCCGTCAGCCGTTGCTCCAGTTCGGGAATTTCCTCCCGGGCGAGGCTCGCCATCTCGCCCCCGGCGGCGATCATCTCGTCCAGGTCAGCGCGCTCCGCCCGGCCCCGGGCCAGAGCTTCGACGGCCTCCGCCACGGGGCGCAGCTCGGCATGTTCCCGGGACAGGCGGACGATCTCCGCCCCGTCGGAGGCCGCAGACATCCGCGCCTCCACTTCCCGGAAACGATCGAGGACCTGTTCAAGCTTGGCGGAGGGGATGTGCATGGCGCTTTATAGCCACAAACCCCCGTGGAATGGAAATTGGCGGCTCTGGTTTGATGTGTTAACAAAGTGTTGTGGTTAAAATTTTTTGGTTGGTTGCCTGATGAACGCCCCGCATTCTCCGCAAGTGTTGGCGCCCCAAGGGGATCCGGACACCATCCGGCATTTTCTCGCGCCGTGCCCGGTTTGCTCCAAGCTGCAAAAATTCACGCCGGAGCTACTTTTTCGCAGCCTGATGACCAACGAGATCGGCAACTACGCGAGCGAGCAGCCGAAGTTCCTCCTCCGCAAGGAGGAGCAATTCGGCAAGGACCCGGATGAGGAAAAGGACGTCCATGCTTTTTTTGCATCAGTCTGCACCTCGCCTGAGTGCCAAGTCCCGATCTTCCTTCGCGTCAAGGCGAAGAAGGTCGAGTTCATGAAGATCATGCGGGCGCGTGCTGGGCGTCCGTATTGTCAGACTGAGGCTGACCTGCGGCCCAGCGAGCTGACCTTGATCGCGACCTATCCCAAGAGCCCGGAGCACGACAACACACCTCAATGGTGTGATGAAGAGCTCGGACCTCTCTGCGAGACGCTCAATGAGTTCGAGCCTGGGCGACTAAAGAACCTCTCAAATGCGAGCTTCCGATCATCAGCCCAAAACGTGATCGAACAGATGCTTCTAAAACTGGAGGCTAAGAAACTGTTCGTCGACGAGGTCACCCTGATGTTCAAGCGGAAAAACATCTGGTTCCGTTTGGGTGACCAGATCCGGAACGTGCTCAATGGGTACCGGCCCGAGAAGCTGATCCGCGAAGCGGCAACGGAGTACGCCGGTTATTTCAAGTCGCCGGAAGCGGCCAGCGATTTCGTCTTCATTGATTGTCTGCTGTTGGGTTCAGACGTTGCGAAATACGACGTCAATGACCCGAAGATCCAGAAGCTGAACGGCTATCGCACGGATGCGATCCGCCGTGCCATCCAGCGCTTGAACGAGCAGATCCAAAGCAAGAGGGTGCCGGTTCGGGGCCTGCCGCAGAGATTCAAGTCGCTCTACGAGGCTGGATACGTGCCGCGCGATATCTGGCGTTGGGCGAACCGGATCGGAGCTGAGGCCGGCGGAGCATCCAATGCAGACTTCTGCGCCAAGTTGCCCAAAGCCGAGCTGGCAGTGTTCGTTAGGAGCTTTGCCGCACGCGCGTTTCAGCACCCTTGGGAAAATGTTCAGCAAATGCGCATGAGGGCTGAGGACCGGAATGTGTCCGTGATCCCGATCAAGGCACCGAAGCACACCTGAGGTTTCCTCCCGCTACTCCGCCGGGACGCTGTTCAGGTGGGTTTCCAGTTCAGAGAAGCTGGGCTGGGAGGCGCTGGGGACGGCGCCGCGGCCGATTTCCACCGAGATCTGCGCCGCATTGCCGTGGAGGTGGGCCACCAGCACCGAGCGGATGATGTTGTAGAGCGAGGCCTCCTCGTTCACCACGTCCGTGAGGCGGGTGGCCATGGGACCGACCAGGCCATAGGCCATGAACACGCCCAGGAAGGTTCCCACCAGGGCGCTGCCGATCATGCCGCCCAGGACTTCCGGCGGTTCGGTGATGGCCCCCATGGTCTTGATGATCCCGAGCACGGCGGCCACGATGCCCAGCGCCGGCAGGGCGTCGGCCAGGGACTGCAGGGCGTGGGGCGGCATCAGCGCCTCGTGGTGGTGCTTTTCCAGCTGCTTTTCCATGTGATCCTCGACCTGGTGCGGGTC
>DAINBM010000219.1:0-5126 GCA_036732965.1 Caulobacteraceae bacterium
CGAAGCTGAACCAGCTGGGCCACGACAACGGCATCGGCCGTCTGGACCTGGTGGAGAACCGGTTCGTCGGCATGAAGTCCCGGGGTGTCTACGAGACCCCGGGCGGCACCATCATGCTCGCTGCCCACCGGGGCATGGAAAGCATCACCCTCGACCGGGGGGCCATGCACCTGAAGGACGAACTGATGCCCCGCTATGCCGGGCTCATCTACAACGGCTTCTGGTTCGCGCCGGAGCGGGAGATGCTGCAGGCCATGATCGACAAGAGCCAGGAGGCCGTCACGGGCCAGGTGCGGGTGAAGCTCTACAAGGGCAATGTCACCGTCATCGGCCGGACCTCGCCCTATTCCCTGTACGACCAGGATCTGGTGACCTTCGAGGAGGGCAAGGTGGCCTACGACCAGCGGGACGCGGCCGGCTTCATCAAGCTGAATGCCCTGCGCCTGCGGGTTCTGGCCAACCGCAACCGGCGGGACGGTGTCTAAGCTGAGGTAAATGCGGGACATTCCAGCTGACATTTCAGCAAACATATGAATTATTTCGTTGTTTGCCGATGATCCGGGCCTATACCGCCAGCTCCTGACGCAGTGATCTGCGTCAAGGTCTGGTGGAGTCTGAAATGATCCGTGTCCTGTTCCTGGCGACGTCGATCGCTGCACTGTCCGTGGCGGCATCGGCGGCGGAGGCCCCGGCGACGACGGTGGACGCGGTGACCGTCCAGGCCCGGGACCCCGCCGGCCTGCTGGAGAGGCAGCCCGACGCCACGGTGTTCGGTCTGGACAAGGCACTGCTGGACACCGGTCGTCAGGCCAGCTTCGCCAGCGCCGAGACCCTGCAGCGCTATGGCGTGCAGAGCATCAACGATCTGGTGGCTGTGGCGCCCGGGGCCTTCACCGACAGCTATTACGGCGTGGCCGGGGCCCTGAACCTCCGCGGCACCCTGGCAGAGACCTATTTCCGCGGTTTCAAGCGGATCGAGAACCGGGGCACCTATCCCACGCCCCTCGGGGCCGCGGACCGGATCGAGGTGGTGCGCGGCCCCGCCACACCGGCCATGGGGCCCGGCAAGGTGGGGGGCTTCCTGAACTTCACCCCCAAGACCGCCCGGGGAGCGCACGGCTTCCTCGACCGCCCCGTCGGGGACGTGGAGATCGAGGGCGGCAGCTATGGCCATCAGCGCCTGACTGCGGATCTGGGGATGCCGGTGAAGCTGGGCACGGCCGAGGGCGGGGTCTTCGCCTATGCCGAGGCGGATGACAGCCACAGCTATTATCACGGCATCTATCCGAGCCATCAGCTGGGCCAGCTGTCCGCAGACCTGGACCTGGGCGACGGCTGGACCACGGCGTTCGGCGGCATGGTCTATCACGCCGACGGCAATGTGCAGACCCCGGGCTGGAACCGGGTGACCCAGTCCCTGATCAACAGCGGCCAGTATCAGGCCGGGCGCAACACGGCCCTGGTGGACACCAACGGCGACGGCCGTCTGGGCCATGCGGAGGCCGATGCGGGGGCCTTCCCCGGGGCCGGGCTGATCACCGCCTATTTCGGCTTCACCCCCGCCACCGATCCCCGGTTCCAGCTGACCAGCGGCGTGCGGACCGTGACCCTGAGCCCCCGGACCGTGTTCGTCAGCCCGGCGGACTTTTCGCGCACCGACACCACCACCCTCTACTGGGACGTGACCAAGGCGCTGGGGGACGGGCAGGCCCTGAAGCTGCAGCTGTTCTACGATGACCTGAAGAACCAGCGGTTCGTGTCCTACGGCTTCCCGGCGGACTATGACGCCCGGGTGGCCGAGGGCCGACTGGGCTGGACCCTCTCCCGCGCCTACGGGGAGGTGAAGACCGAGACCCTGCTGGGTGCCGGTCTGCGGGTCTATGGCGGGGAGCAGAAGGAAAGCTTCAACGGCGGCTATCTGTCCCTGGATCGCCGGGACCTGAGCCAGGGGCCGAGCCCGACGGACATCTTCGCCGACCCGTTCCATGATCCCACCGTGCCGTGGGAGACCAATGTCACCAGCCGCTGGCGGGACGGGGGCCTGTTCGGGGTCACCGACCTCACCTGGCGCAGCCTCGACCTCACGGTGGGCGGTCGCTATGACGACTTCCATGTGGTCAGCCGGGATGACGGGACCCTGGTCTTCGGGGCCGCCGCCGGTCGCAGCTACCAGACGGACAAGGGGGACGGCAGCTACAGCGCCACCCTGACCTGGCACGCGCCCATGGGCCTTATGCCCTACGCCACCACCGCCCGCACCGCGTCGCTGGAGCTGGGACAGGCGGGGGGCGTGGCGCCATCCCTGCTGGCCGGTAACACCTGGCTCACGGCCTCGACCCTCAGCGAGGCCGGTGTGAAGCTCCGCGCCTTCGATGACAGCCTGACCGGCGCCTTCGGCGTCTATCGCCAGACCCGCACCCGTCTGGAGCAGGGCAATGCCGTCACCGGCACCAGGGGGCAGGGGGTGGAGCTGGAACTGCGCTGGCTGGCCACCCGCAATCTCAGCTTCACCTTTGCCGGCAACCTGCAGCGGACCATGGTACTGGGGCCGGACAACGGCTTCATCGTCATCCCGCCGGCGGCGGTGGGCGTGAGCGCCGTGAACGGGTCCGGCGGGGCCTATGCGGTCTATTCCACGGCCCAGCTGCGGCCCGGCAACTACGACCAGAGCCTGATCCCCCACGCCGTGACCAGCCTCTATGCCGTCTACACAACGGACCGGATGAGCTGGGGTCGGGCGGGCGCCACGCTGGGGGCGACATCGGTGTCGCGGACGGCCTCGATCCTGCCCGGCGGGTTTGTCCTGCCGGCCTATGTGACGGTCAATGCCTCGGGCTTTGTGGAGCACGGTCCGTGGCGCGTCTCCGCCAATATCGACAATCTGGCGGATGAGCGGTTCTTCACCCCCGTGGCCGATGTCTATGCCAATGTGGCGGCCCTGCCCGGGGTCGGCCGCACCTGGCGGATCGCCCTGAAGCGGAGCTACTGACGCCGAGAGTTTACGCGAACAGGTCCCCGGCGCGATGCGTCGGGGATGAGGCGGCGGATTTCCGGCTCAACAGGAACAGGGCCTGCTCCGACCGCCAGTTCTCCACGGGGGACTGGCAGTCGATCGACCGGGCTGGGTGGGTGGGCGACACGGCAGACGACGCCTCGATCCGCAGGTTCAGCTCGGCGCACAGCTCGGTGAAGTCCCGCAGGGTGCACAGATGGATGTTCGGGGTCTCGTACCAGGGGATCGGCAGGGACCGCGTGTCCGGCATGCGGCCGGTGGTGAGCAGGCTCATCCGCACCCGCCAGTGGCCGAAATTGGGGAAGGAGACAATGGCCCGCTCCGCCAGGCGCAGCAGGTTGGACAGCACCTCCTTCGGTGCCCGCACGGCCTGCAGGGTCTGGGACAGGATGGCATAGTCGAAGCTCATGGGCGGATATTCCGCAAGATCCCGGTCGGCGTCCCCCTGGATCACCGCGAGCCCCTTGGCGAGGCAGGCACTGACCCCCTCGGCCCCGATCTCGATCCCCCGGCCGTCGATCTGCTTCTCATCGCGGAGCAGTTGCAGCAACTCGCCGGAGCCGCAGCCCACGTCCAGCACACGGGCACCGGGCCGGACCAAGCGCACGATCTCGCGGAAGTCTTCCCGGTCGGCGGCGTAAAGCGGCTGGACCATCTGGCGTCCGTTCCCCATGTGCTCCTGAGGGCTTGCCCGATTCGTGGCCGCCGTCAAAGGCCGCGGGCCGCGCCGGCGGCGTCCAGGAAGCCGTTGAGGGCGTCGCGCATGACCGGCTCGTCCAGCAGGAAGGCGTCATGGCCCTTGTCGCTCTCGATTTCCACGAAGCTGGCCCGGGCACCGGCCGCATTGAGGGCGCGGACGATGACCCGGCTCTCGCTGGTGGGATAGAGCCAGTCGGAGCTGAAGGACAGGACACAGAACCGCACGTCCGCTGCCGGGCGCAGGGCATCCACCAGACGCCCGCCCGCCGTCTGCGCGAGGTCGAAATAGTCGAGCGCCCGGGTGATGTAGAGGTACGAGTTGGCGTCGAACCGGTCGACGAAGGCCGCCCCCTGGTGGCGCAGATAGCTCTCCACCTGGAAGTCGGCGTCAAAGCCCCAGGACAGTCCGTCCCGCTGCAGCTCCCGGCCGAACTTCCGCTGCAGGGCCGGTTCGGACAGATAGGTGATGTGCGCGGCCATGCGGGCCACGGCGAGGCCCTTTTCCGGCCGGACCCCGAGCCGGGCATAGTCGCCGCCCCGCCAGTCGGGATCGGCCATGATCGCCTGCCGCCCCACCTCGTGGAAGGCGATGTTCTGGGCGGAGTGGCGCGGGGCCGTGGCCAGCAGCACGCAGGCGAACATCCGGTCCGGATAGGCCCTTGCCCATTCCAGGGCCTGCATGCCGCCCATGGACCCGCCGGCGACACAGAAGAGGGTCTCGACCCCCAGCTGGCTGATCAGCATGGCCTGGGCGCGGGCCATGTCGGCGATGGTGATCACCGGAAAGGAAAGGCCCCAGGGCTGGCCCGTGTCCGGATCGATGGAGGAGGGGCCGGTGGAGCCCATGCAGCCCCCCAGCACATTGGTGCTGATGATGAAGTACCGGTCCGTGTCGAAGGTGCGGCCCGGGCCGACCATCACCGGCCACCAGCCGGGTCGGCCGGTCACCGGATTGGTGGAGGCCACATACTGGTCGCCGGTCAGGGCGTGGCAGATCAGCACGGCATTGCTGCGGTCGGCATTCAGGCGGCCATAGGTGCAGTAGGCGAGGTCCACCTCGCGCAGCACCTGGCCGCTGTCGAGGCGCAGGGGCTGGCTCAGACGCAGCACGCCTTCGGTCTGGTCCGGACGGGGGGAACTGAGCACGGTCATCGCGCGGTTAGGCGGCAATCGCCGACCCTCTGTCAATATGTCAGCGGGCATGGGGGCCCTGGCTGAGGCGGATCGCCGCAGACCGGTGGCCAAACGTTAAGATCGCTTAATTCCTTGTTGCCTTTCGTCGGGGTCTCGCGGCAGTCTCCGTCGGTGTTCCAGCACGCCCCCGGGAGCGGTCCTTCGGTCCGGTGGCGTGCGATCAGTTTGCGTAAGGGTCGATGCTGTCTCGCACCTCCCCTCCCGGCCGGTCCCGGCTCAA
>DAINBM010000220.1:0-5121 GCA_036732965.1 Caulobacteraceae bacterium
CGAGGATCTTGATCGGGCCGCGGCGGGACAGTCCGTGACCCTGACCCTGGCCGATGAGGTGGATGTCAGCCGTGGCGATGTCCTCGCCGCCGCGGGTTCACCCCCCGAATCGGCCGAGCGGTTCGTGGCGACCCTTGTCTGGATGGACACCCAGCCCCTGGTGATCGGCCGCAGCTACTGGCTGAAGGTCGGCGCGCGCACGGTGGCAGCGGTGGTGTCGGGGATCGATCACCGGGTGGACGTGAATACCCTGGAGCCCCATCCGGCGACCCGGCTCGAGCTGAACGAGATCGGTGACGTGGCACTGCGCCTCGACCAGATCGCCCCCTTCGATCCCTATGAGGTCAATGTCGACACCGGCGGCTTCATCCTGATCGACCGGGTCACCAATGCCACCATTGCGGCGGGCATGCTGCGCAGCGCCGAGCGCCGGGCGGACAACATCCACTGGCACGCCCAGACCGTCGACAAGACGGCCCGGGCCCGGCTGAAGGGGCAGCGATCGGCGGTCCTGTGGCTCACCGGTCTCTCCGGGGCGGGCAAGTCCACCCTCGCCAACCGGATCGAGCAGCGGCTGCTGGCCGAGGGGCGTCACACCTACATCCTGGACGGCGACAATGTCCGGCACGGGCTGAACAAGGACCTCGGCTTCTCCGAGGCCGACCGGGTGGAGAACATCCGCCGGGTGGCGGAGGTGGCGAAGCTGATGGCCGATGCCGGTCTCATCGTGCTCGTGGCCTTCATCTCGCCCTTCCGCGCCGACCGGGACCTGGCACGCGGACTGCTGGAGCCCGGGGAGTTCATCGAGGTGTTCGTCGATGCCCCCCTGGCCGTGGCCGAAGCCCGCGATCCCAAGGGCCTCTATCGCAAGGCCCGGGCCGGGGAGCTCAAGAACTTCACCGGGATCGACAGCCCCTACGAGCCCCCCCTGCAGCCCGAGGTGCACATCGACACCACGGTGACCAGCCCGGACGCCGCTGCCGACCGGATCGTGCGCTTGATCGAGCAGCGGGGCCTGCCGGGGATTGACGGAGACGGTATCTAGCGGCCTACCGAACCCGGTAGGATGCTAGACGTCGGCAAAGGTCCCGGCACGCTTCTCCATGGCCGACATCACCGCCTCGATCTGGTTCGGCGAGCCGATGAGGGCGGCCTGCTCCACGGACTCGGCCTTCAGGATCGTCGCCGGGTCTGCGTCCGCCGCCACCTCGAACAGTCGCTTGGCGGCGCGGATGGCGTGCGGATTGCGACCGGCGATCTCCTTTGCCAGGGCCAGGGCGTCGGCATAAGGGTCGGCGCAGACCCGGGTGGCGACACCCAGCGACACGGCTTCCTCCCCATTGAAGATCCGACCGGTGAAGCACAGCTCCCGGGCCAGGTCGTCGCGGACGAGGCCGCGCAGCAGGACCATGCCGGCCATGTCCGGCACGAGGCCCCACTTGATCTCGAGGATCGACATCTTCACGTCGGCGGTGACGAAGCGGATGTCCGCCCCGAGGCAGACCTGGAACCCGCCCCCCAGGGCGACGCCGTGGACCGCGGCAATCACGGGCACAGGGATCTCGCGCCAGACATAGGCCGCCTGCTGGGCGCGGTTGGCCCCGGCCGGGGTACGGGGCACGTCCACCAGCCCGGCGCCACCCTTGCGCGTGCCCGAGGCCATCTTCGAGAAATTGCCCATGTCGAGCCCGGCGCAGAAGGCGCGTCCTTCGCCGGACAGGACCACGGCCCGCAGGCCGGGCAGGGTCTTCAGCCGCTCGCCCGTCTGGACCAGGGCCTCGAACATGGCGTCGTCCAGGGCGTTCATCTTGTCGGTGCGGATCAGCCGGACATCGGCCACCCCGTCGGTGAGCGTGACCCGGATGCGATCCTCGATGGCGACGGCTTCGGGGGCGGTGGCGATATCACTCATGGCAGGGTTCCTGATCGGCAGCGGCAGCGGCAGGCTACGCCCACACGGCCCGGCCCGTAAAGCGGTGCCCCGGCGTCAACCCTCGCGAACGCTTCGCGGGACCAGCCAAAGTCCGGCCAGGACCAGGCCGCAGACCGTCGCGCCGCCGAGAAAGGTGGCCGCGGGGCCGAACCGGCTCCACAGGGCTCCGGCACCGACACTGGCCAGCAACAGCGCGATGCCGCCCGCCAGATTGTAGATGCCGAAGGCCGTGCCCCGCCGCTCCGTCGGGGCGACGTCGGCGATCAGGGCGGAGAACAGGCCCTGGGTCAGGGCCATGTGCAGGCCCCACAGGGCCACGCCGGAAAACAGGGCGATCGGACCGCCGGCCAGGCCCAGCACCAGGTCGCCCGCAATCAGGGCACCGAGCCCGAGCGCCAGCAGTGCCCGCCGGTCCATCTGGTCCGACAGGGCTCCCGCCGGCGCGGCCAGTCCGGCATAGACGACATTCATGCCGATCATCACGCTGGGGGCGAGCGCCGGGCTGATCCCGTCCGTCTGGCCCCGCACGACGAGGAATGCCTCCGAGAACCGCGCGAGGGAAAACACCGTGGCGAGGCCCAGGACCCGCCAGTATGCCGGGCCCAATGCGCCCAGCTCCTTCCACGCAATCGGCGCCCGCGCGTCGCGCTTCGGCGCGGTCCGCTCCGGCTCCTTCACGCCGAAGACGATCAACGCGACCGCGCCGAGGGCCGGGAGCGCGGCCAGGGCGAAGACGAGCCGCAGATTTCCGGCCAGAACGAACATGAGGGCGATGGCCACGGCCGGGCCGAGAAAGGCGCCGACCGTGTCCAGGGACTGTCGCACCCCGAAGGCCGCCCCGCGCAGGCCGGGCTCGGTGATGTCGGCGATCAGGGCATCCCGGGGGGCGCCGCGGATGCCCTTGCCCACCCGGTCGGCAAACCGCGCGAACAAGACCCACCCCACGGAGGTCGCGATCACGAACAGGGGCTTGGACGCCGCCGCCAGCCCGTAGCCGAGGCCTGTCAGCAGCTTGCGTTGCCCGATCCGGTCGCTGCACCAGCCCGAGAATACCTTGGTGATCGCGGCGGTGGCTTCGGCGATCCCTTCCACCAGCCCGACCGTGGCCATGGAGGCCCCGAGCGCCGTGGTCATGAAGACCGGCAGCAGGCCGTGGATCATCTCGGACGACAGGTCCATCAGCAGCGAGACGAACCCCAGGGCCCAGACCCCGGGCGGCACCGACCTCAGGGTGGCAAGTGACAGCTTCATGTCCGGAGGACATCCTCTTCCGCCACACGGGGCAACCCGCCGGGCGGGTGGCGGTCACACAGTTGATCGCAGATGTCGCCGACGCACAAGGGACCCGCTTGCCAGAGCCGACGACGGGCGCCACCCTCCGCCGCCCGTCCCGCTCCGTGCTCCCGGATGTCCGTCATGACGCTTCGCCTCGACCTCGTGGAAAGAGCCTGGCCCATGCGCGAGCCCTTCGCCATTGCCCGGGGCGTGCAGTCGAGCCAGCCGAGCCTGATCGTCACCCTCACCGACGCCGACGGGCTGCGGGGGCGGGGCGAGGGGTGCGGCGTGGACTATGCCGGTGAGACCCCGGCTGTGATGCGGTCGCAGCTGGAGGCCGTCCACCCGCGGATCACCCGGGGCGTCCGGCGGCGGGATCTGGCCGACCTGCTGCCCGCCGGCGGAGCCCGGT
The DNA here is from genome assembly GCA_036732965.1 of Caulobacteraceae bacterium. Classification (GTDB taxonomy): domain Bacteria; phylum Pseudomonadota; class Alphaproteobacteria; order Caulobacterales; family Caulobacteraceae; genus CAIMFV01. The sequence goes on from DAINBM010000220.1 coordinate 3,621, forward strand.
GTGCGCTCGATGCGGCCCTGTGGGATCTGGAGGCGCGTCAGCAGGGGACCACGGTGGCGGCTCTGGCGGGATTGTCGCCATTGAAGCCGGTCACGACCGCCTACACCATCGGCATCCGGTCCCTCGACGCCTATGAGGAGACCGCGCGCCGGTACGCAGCCTATCCGGTGCTGAAGATCAAGGTGGACGGCTCCGATCCCGTGGCCGCCGTGGCCGCCGTCCGCCGGGGGGCACCGAACGCCCGTCTGATCGTCGATGCCAACCAGTCCTGGTCCGTGGACGCGTTGAAGGCCCATGCCGCGGCCCTGGCGGCGGACGGGGTCGTCCTGCTGGAACAGCCGATCCCTGTCGGGGCGGAGGCCGGGCTGGACGGTTACCGTTGCCCGATCCCCATCGCCGCCGACGAACTGATCAACGGGGTGGCGGACCTGAGCCGGGCCCGCGGTCGGTTCGACGTGATCAATGTCAAGCTCGACAAGACCGGTGGCCTGACCTGGGCGCTGGACCTGGCGGCCGAGGCCCGGGCCCGGGGCTTCGGGCTGATGGTCGGCTGCATGGCCGGATCCTCCCTGTCCATGGCCCCGGCACTGGTGCTGGCACAGCAGTGCGCCTTCGTGGACCTGGACGGGCCGCTGCTGCAGTCGGAGGACTGGCCGGACGGGCTGCGCTACGACAACGGAGTCGTCTCGCCGCCGGATCCGGCCTTCTGGGGGTGAGGTGAGGGGGCTCAGCCCGCCGCCATCTCCTTCACCACCTCCCTGGCCACGGCGAGGGTCTGCTCGATGTCGTCCCTGGAGTGGGCAAAGGACACGAACAGGTTCTCGTAGGCGCCCGGGTGGAACATCACGCCGCGGTTGAGGTTCCCCTCCCACCACTTGCGGAACATGGCGTGGTCGCAGTGACGGGCGGCGTCCCGGTAGTTGTGGATGGCGGAGTCCGAGAACCACACCTGCAGGATCGGGCCCATGCCCACCACGTGGGCCGGCAGGTTGGTGTCGCGGAAGATCTTCCGCAGGCCTTCCATCAGCTGGTCGCAGCGGTCGTAGAGGCCTTCGTACATGCCCGGTTCGGCCAGCTGGTCGAGGGCGGCATTGGCTGCGGCCACGGCGATGACATTGGCGGAATAGGTCCCGGCCATGGACACCACGCCGCGGGACACGAGGTCCATGATGTCCTTGCGGCCGCCCAGCGCTGCAACGGGGAAGCCACCGCCCAGGCCCTTGGCGAAGATCGACAGGTCCGGCTTGATGCCCAGCTTGCCCTGGGCCCCGGCCAGGCTGATGCGGAAGCCGGTGATGACCTCGTCGAACACCAGCACGCAGCCGTGCTTGTCGCAGAGCTCGCGCATGCCTTCGAGATAGCCGGGCAGGGGCAGGATGCAGCCCGTATTGGCCATGACCGGCTCGGTCAGCACGCCGGCGATGTTGTCGCCCTCACGCTCCAGGGTCTCGCGCAGGATGTCGAGGTCGTTCCAGGGCAGGATGATCAGGTTCTGGTCGAT
>DAINBM010000221.1:0-5114 GCA_036732965.1 Caulobacteraceae bacterium
GCCGTTGATCAGGAACACCAGCGGGGCCATGACCAGGATGAAGCGGATCATCAGCCCGGCCACCCCGGCCACGCCCTTGTCGAAGCTGGTCTCCACCCGCTGACCGACGATTCCGTCCGCCAGCTGGCCGAAGGCCGTGGCCGGACCGGTATGGACCACCACCCCGGTGGCGAAGCCGCTGGTGACGTTGGAGCCCATGAAGCAGAGGTTGGGCAGGGCGAAGGCCTCCCCCTCGGGACGCAGACAGGCGTCGGCGGTCTTTTCCTGTGGCATGGCCTCGCCGGTCAGGGCCGACTGGTTGACGAACAGGTCCTTGGCGGCCGTGAGCCGCAGGTCCGCCGGGATCATGTCCCCCGCCGACAGCCGCACCGTATCCCCGGGCACGATGGCCTCGAGGGGCAGTTCCACATAGCCGTCGGCGTCCGCCCCCGGCGCATCGGGCCGACGGACACTGGCATGGATGCGCACCATGCTGGCCAGCGCCGCCGCCGCGCGGCTGGAGCGGTGCTCCTGCAGGAAGCTCAGACCCACGCTCAGCACCACCATGGCGGCAATGACGATGGCGGAGCGGATGTCCCGGGCCAGCAGCCAGGACACCCCGGCCAACACCAGCAACAGCCCGTTCAGGGGCGTCCAGAGCTTGTCCCACAGCTCCCCGAGCACGGTGGACTGCTGCTCGCGGGCGATACGATTGGGGCCGACGCGCTGCAGGCGTGCCGCGGCCTCGGCCATCACGAGGCCCGCCGCCGGGCAACTCAGCGCCGCGCAGACCTGATCCGCGGGCAGGGCAGCGATCGTGGCCAGGCCGTGATCCGGATCCGGGGCGGGGGGTGTCTGAGATCGCCCGTGCGTGGCCATGCGCCTGTCCCTCACCCGCCCGCGATCCGCGGGCCGAACCCGCCCATGCTAGGCGCGCTGTGTCCCTGGTGCCATGCGCTCGCGCAACCGCTGGCTCAGAGCTCCGCCAGACGCGCCTGGCAGTGCAGGATCCGCGCCTGCAGGATCGTCGAGCCGGCGGGCGTCGCCGCTCCCCGCAGGGCCAGGGCATAGCCCAGCGCCGTGTTCGGCCCCAGGGCCTCGGTGCTCACCGCCCCCATGGCCCAGGCCAGCATGGCGCCGTTGGCAAAGCTGGACAGGCTGCGCTCCAGCAGGTCCGACGAGATCGACCGGTCCAGCAGCCCCTCGTCCTGCGCGGCTTCGAGAAGGGCACGCCACGCGGCCCGGTTGCGCTCCAGCCGCTCGGGCGTGGCAAGACCCGTGGAATCCGCCCCTTGGGTGTTCAGCAACGCCTTCCACAGGGTCCGATAGAAGTCCGGGTCCTCGATGAAGTAGCGCATGGCCAGATCATGGGCGTCGAAGATCCGGTCCAGGGCATTGGCGGCCTGCAGGCGGCTGAAGCGCACCACGAAGTCCCGCTCGTCCTCGAATACCGCCAAGACCACGGCGCGCTTGGAGCCGAACAGGTTGTAGGGCGTGGTCAGGCTGACACCGGCCCGCTTGGCGATCATGCGCATGGACAGGTCCGTATCCCCCGTCTCCCGGATCAGGTCCCGGGCCGCGCGCACGATGCGCGAGCGGCGCTCCCCCTTGGCCTGCGCCCGCCGACCGGTGTCGGCCGCCGTCTCGGTGATCACGCCGCCATTCACCGGATCAGGCCGCCTCGGCCAGACGGACCATGTCCGCCGCCACATCGATGGCCAGCGCCGTCAGCATCTCGGTCCGACCGGGTCCGAGCCTCGGCGGATAGGCCGCGGCGTTGCGGCGGCGCCCCCTGGCCCAGTAGCCCAGTACGGTGGCGAGGTTCTTCGGCCTGCCCAGCCAGCGATCGGGATGCTCCAGCATGTGGAAGCCCCGCAGCGCCTGGCGCAGCAGGGTCACATCGCTGCGCAGGGCAATCCTCACACCGTCGTCGAAGAAGCCTTCCAGCATCCTGCGGCGCAGGCTCTTGCGATAGCCCGGCGTCAGGGCCTGCCGGGCCCGCTTCACCGCGGCCCGGTCCTGGGTGCGCTGGTTGATGTAATAGGGCCGCAGCTCCGACGTGATCCGCTGGTGATAGGCCACAAGGCGCCCCGTCGGATCGGCGGTCTCGTCCAGGGCGGCGCGCAGGGACTGGGCCGCCACCGCGGCAAAGCTGCAGCCTCGCCCATAGAGGGGGTTGGTGCGGACCAGGAGGTCGCCCAGGGCGAAATAGCCCCGCACCGCGGGGGTGTCCTCCACCACGAAGTCCCGCCAGCGGCTGATCAGGTCCCCCATGCCGTGCACCTTGCCCACCGGCTCGGACCGGGCGTCATCGGTCCAGGGGGCCAGCCCGGGCAGAAGCTGGGTGATGGCATGGAAGCGGTCCGGATCCACCACCGCCTTGCGCAGCTCCATCTCCACCTCGGGAATGGCGAGCGTGATGGAAAAGCAGCCATTGTCCCCCGGGAACACCCCGAACTTCAGGAACCCCAGGTCCCCGCTGGCGGGGGCCGCCCCCTCCCGCGGGGGTTCCTCCCGGCCCGGACGCAGGCGGTAGTGGCGGGTGAAATAGAGGATGCCGGCGGACTCGCTCTCCTCGCGGATCGGGGCCCCCTCCTCGACCAGTTGCTCGATCAGGAAGCCGCTCTTGCCGGAGCTGTCGACCACCAGATCCGCCGCCAGCTCGGCGTCGGTGCCGTTCTCCTGGCCGCGGACGCCCTCGACCGCGATCACCCCGTCCTCGCTCCGGGTGGTGATCAGGCGCTGCGCATGGAAGCCCGCGCGGATGGACACGTTCTCGAGGGTGCTCACATAGCGCCGGATGGCCAGTTCGAGGGTCGTGCGGCGGCTGGTGATGATGGTGAGCTCGGCGTCCTCCGGCTCGGGCCGGTAGGTGCGGCGCTGGTCCTCGGTCAGGAAGGCCTCGAAGGGCAGCTCCCGCACCCCCAGCGCCAGCAGGTCCTCCAGTAGGCGCGGATGCTCGGTCTTGATGATGGTTCGCAGGCGGGCGAGGAAGGCGTGGCTCTGCCGCAGATGACCGACCCCGGTGTGCTTCCAGCTGTGGAACACCTCGTCCGGATCGTCCCCGGGCGGCGGGCCGTCCCGGTCGATCAGGATGATGCGGCGCCCGGTGGGGGCCAGGGACAGGGCGGTGCAGAGGCCGCCGATCCCGGCCCCGATCACGGCTACGGTCTCGGTCATGCGCTGAGGGTCCCCAGGAATTCCAGCAGGGCGGCATTGACGGCATCCGGCGCTTCCTGCTGCGTCCAGTGGCCGATGCCCGGGATCATGCGGGTGAGGCGCAGGTCCTTGACGAAGTGCGGCATGGCCTCGATGGCGGCAGCGGCCATCATCACCACCCCGTCATGGGTTCCGGCAATGAAGGCCGCGGGCTGGGTCAACTCCATGGGCGCGCCCTCGGTCAGCTCCCAGGTCAGGTCGTGGTTGCGGTAGTAGTTCAGCGGGCCGCGCATGCCCGACCGGGTGAACTCCGCCGCATAGGTGTCGAGATCGGCCTCGCTGAGCCAGGGCGGCAGGGTGTCGGGATCGGGAAGGCCGGACAGCATGTCGTCCCCCGGGGCCTTCTGCGGCAGCTTCGACAGGTCCGTCTCGCCGCCCCCCATGACCAGGAACTTCTTCAGGGCCGTGCGGATGTCCGCCTCGAACTCCGCCTCGGCCACGCCGGGCTCGAAGAAGTAGAGTTGGTAGAAGAATTGCCCCTCGAACATGGCCCGCATCAGGGCCATGGGCGGCACCGGCGAGCGGGGCATGAAGGGCACGGACAGGCCCGCCACGGCCCGGAAGACATCGGGATGGTTCAGGGCGCACGCCCAGGCCGTGGGGGCACCCCAGTCATGGCCGATGACCACCGCGGTCTCGTGACCCAGCGCCGTCACCAGACCGACGATGTCGTTCACCACCTCCACCTGATTGTAGGCGGAGATCTCCGGCGGACGGTCGCTCTTGCCGTAGCCGCGCATGTCCGGTGCCGCCACGTGATACCCCGCCGCGGCCAGGGGGGCGAACTGGTGGCGCCATGAGTACCAGGACTCCGGAAAGCCGTGCAGCAGAAGGATCAGCGGACCCTCGCCCGCCTCGGCCACGTTCAGGCAGGTGCCGTTGGTGGCGACCCGGCGCTGGGTGACGCCGGGCCAGTGGGCCCCGTCGGAACTCACGCCGCCAGACCCGGCAGGATCTCGCCCTGGGCCGGCTGATAGCCCTCGTCCGTCGACCAGGCCAGCGCCCCGCCGACGAAGACGGAGTCGATCCCGGACGAGGCCCGGACATAGCGGAACCCGTCACCGGGGACATCGCCGACAAAGTCCTCGACGCTGCGGTCGATGGTCTCCGGGTCGAACACCACGATGTCGGCCACATAGCCGGGCTGCAGCAGGCCCCGCTCCGGAATGCCCCAGATGGCGGCGGTGTCGGAGGTGACCTTCTTCACGGCCGCTTCCAGCGTCAGGGCCTTCAGGTCCCGCACGAAGTGGCCCAGCAGATAGCCGGTATCGCCATAGGTGGAGAAGGACAGGATGTGCGCGCCCCCGTCGCTGGCCCCCACATGCACCCGGGGATGGGCGAGCAGGCGGCCCACCTCGGCATCATCATTGTGGCCCATGCTGGCAGCCAGGAAGTGGGCGTCGAGATCCTCCTCCAGGCTGAGGTCGATCATGGCATCCACCGGCGACACCCCGCGCAGGGCGGCGATCTCGCCGAGGGTCTTGCCGACCAGTTCCCGGTTGGCATCGAACTTCACGTGGCGCAGCACCAGCCGGGGCCAGAGACCCGACAGGGGGGCGGCTTCCGCAATGAGCCTGGCGCGGGTGTCCGCATCCCGGAAGGCTGCCAGGATCTCCTCGTGGGCACCGAAGCGCATGATCCGGTACCAGCCGGGGAAGCGGATGAAGAGCAGGCTCGGCACGGCGAAGCAGAAGCTGATGTCGATGGGACGGGTCTGGACCTGCGGCCACACCCGGGCACCCCGGTCGAACTGCTCGTCCACCCGCTTCATCACCCGGTTCACCGCGTCGATATTGTCCGCATTGACGAACAGGGGCGAGAAGGTGGTGGGGATGCTGTGCCGGATCGACAGCTCGGCCAGCTGGTCGAGGCGGGCGATGGTCAGGTCGGCATCATAGAATTCGGGCACGATCTGC
>DAINBM010000222.1:0-5113 GCA_036732965.1 Caulobacteraceae bacterium
GCCCATGGTGCCTGATGCCGCTGCTGGTGGCCGTGACCCTGGGCGGCGGGGTTGTGGACGGGGTCGTGTTCTCTGTCCTGGCGCTGGCCATCGCCGGTGCCATCGGGGCGGTGGCACAGCCCCCGTCACCGCACGGAAATGTGCTCATGCTGTTTGCCGTGATCGGTGCGGGAAATGTCCTGCTGGCGACCCTCGGAGCGATCACCGTCACCCGGCGGGGCGGCCAGGCCCTCGCCCAGGCGCGGGACGCGGAGGTGGCGGAGCTCCAGGTCCTGCTGGGGGATCTGCCCCACCTGGCCGTGGCGCTGGACCGCAACGACGGGGTCTTTGCCGTGTTCGGCCAGCCTCTGCCGGTGATGAGCCACGACAGCCTCTATGGCGGTCTGGCGGCGGCGGCCGCCACGGACGGGGACCGGGACCGCGTCCGCGCGGCCCTCGGCGAAGCCCTCGACCATGGGGACAGCGAGGTCAGCTTCGCCCCCTCCACCGACCCCTCCCACCGGATCAGTGCGGCGCTCCGGCGCACCGCCAGCGGCGGCCTCGTGGCGGTCCTGCGGGACGTCACCGCGGAGACGGCTCGCCCCCTTCCGGCCGGGGGCCTGCCTGTTGCGGCAGCGGCAGAGGCGGGCATCGGTCCCGGCCCGGTCGGCGCCCGCGCCTATGGTGCCGCGACGGCCCGGGTGAGCCCACCCTTCGTCGCGCCCGTGGCGGCCACCCCGGTCCCGACGGCTGTTCCGGCCCCCGCGGAGCAGATCAAGCTCCTGTCCCTGACGGCCCGCCTCGCCGAGACCCAGGTCAAGGCCCGGGAAGCCGACCAGGCCCGCACCCGGGCCGAGGCCGAGTTGCAGGCCACGCGGGAGTCCCTGCTGGCCCTCGAGGCGCAGCTCAAGTCCGCCCATGCCGCGCAGGCCGCCCTCGAGACCCAGGCCCGGGCCGTGCCGACCCCCGTCTTTGCGACCCCGGTCTTCGCTCCCCCCGTCCTGCCGGCGGTCACGCCGCCCACGGCGGAGACCGAGGGCCGGATCGCGGCCCTGACCGCCCAGGTGGCTGCCCTCGAATCCGCCCGGGCCGAGGCCGAGACCCGGGGCCTGAAGGCGGAGGAAACCCTGCAGGCCCGCTCCCGCTTCCTGGCCAATATGAGCCACGAGCTGCGCACGCCGCTGAACGCCATCATGGGCTTCTCCGAGATCATGCGCGCCCGGATGTTCGGCGAACTGACGCCCAAGTACGGGGAGTATGCCGAGCTGATCCACGAAAGCGGCCGCCACCTCATGGACCTGATCAGCGACGTGCTGGACATGTCGAAGATCGAGGCGGAGCGGTTCCAGCTGGACCGGGAGATGTTCGACGCCCGGGAGGCGGTGAGCGCGGCGCTCCGCCTGATGCGGGTCCAGGCGGAGGAGGTGGGGGTCAATCTGCGCGGGGTCATGCCCGGACAGCCGATCCCCGTGGACGCCGACCGGCGGGCCCTCAAGCAGATCACCCTGAACCTCGTGTCCAATGCGCTGAAGTTCACCCCGCGTACGGGCCATGTGACGGTCACCACCCACGCGGTGGGCGGGCTGCTGGAAATCACGGTGGCGGATACGGGCATCGGCATCGATCCGGCGGACCTCAAGCGCCTCGGCCGCCCGTTCGAACAGGCGGGCACGACGGGGGACCAGGCCCGGGGCACCGGGCTGGGTCTGTCCCTGGTCAAGGCCTTTGCCCAGCTGCACGGGGGTGACATGAGCATCGAGAGCCAGCTGGGCGAGGGGACCGCCGTGCTGGTCCGCCTGCCGGTCCTGGTGCCGGGACCCGCCGAAGGTCCGCGAGCCACCGGCCCGGCGGACCAGACCTCGGCCGGTGTGCATCGCCCGGCGCCGGCCGCCGCACCGGCCCCGGCCAATGCCGAATATGGCAGCCCCCGGGTGGTCCGCATGGCCGACCGCAGCGGCCGGGGCGCGGCCTGACGGCGGCCTCTTCCGGACCCGGCCTCGCCCCGGCGAAAACGCAGCCCCCGCTTGCGTCTTTGGCCGGGAGCCGTCATAGCCCTGTCCACCTCGTCGTCGACCCGCTTGCCGACGGCCTTCCTGCCGGGGGTGTTCCATCTCCCCGGCGACCACACAGGACGGATCCATGACCTGGCTACAGGCGCTGCTTCTGGCGATCATGCAGGGCGCCACCGAACTCTTCCCGGTGTCCAGCCTCGGCCATGCGGTGGTGGTGCCCGACCTGCTGAACTGGCCGGTGGACGAGCGCAGCGAGAGCTTCCTGCCGTTCGTGGTGGTCATGCACTTCGGCACGGCCGTGGCCATGCTGCTGTTCTTCTGGCGGGACTGGTTCGACTTCGGCATGGCGGTGCTGTTCAACCGCGGTCCCCGGGCGGTCGACGAGCGGCGGCTGTTCCTGCGGGTGGTGGTGGCCACCATCCCCGCCGTGCTGGTGGCCCTGGCCTTCGAGAAGCACATCCGCGACCTGTTCGCCTCCCCGCTGATCGCCTCGATCTTCCTTCTGCTGAACGGGTTCATGCTGTTCGGCGCGGAGCGGTTGAAGCCGCGCACCGCGGTGAAGGCCCTGCACCACCTGGGCTGGCTGGACGCGGTGATCATCGGCCTGGCCCAGTGCCTGGCCCTGATCCCGGGCCTGTCCCGGTCCGGGTCCACCATGATCGGCGGCTACATGACCGGCTTGAAGCACGAGGATGCGGCGCGGTTCTCGTTCCTCACGGGGACCCCGATCATCATCGCCGCCACGGTGCACGAGGTGCCCAAGCTGGTGAAGATGCAGAAGGCGGCCCATGCCGTCGGCGGCGCAGCCCAGGGCATAGACCTGCCCATGTCCCTCGCTGCCGGTGGCGTGGCAGGGGTGACCGCCTTTGTCAGCCTGTGGGCGCTGATGCGCTGGTTCAAGAGCCAGGAGATCAAGGGCTTTGATCCCTTCGCCTATTACTGCATGGCCTTCGGGGCGATCGCCACGGTGATCAACATCGTCGCACCCTAGCGGCGTCCGCGCCCGGTCATCGGGCACCGGAGGCGAGGCGCGCCGCTGGCACGTGTGTTGCGGCGACGGGGCGGGCGCGGGTTGCGCCCTGTCCCGAAGTGAGACCCATGATCGAAGTGAACCTCGAGGCCACGCGCAGCCGCCGCGACCGTCGGCCGCAACCCTTTCTCGACCGGCATCCGGCGCAGCCCCCGTCGCCCGACCGACTGACCGCCGTGGCCAACGGTCTCGCCCTGGCCACGATGGCCACGAGCCTCCTTGCCATCGCGCATTTCATCGGCCTGATCTGAGGCGGCCGTCCGTCGGCGGGGGACCCCGCCCGGCCCCCCATTCCCTCAGAGCAGCAGGCTGCCCCGGCCCGAGGTGATCTCGGCGTAGCGGTGCACGCGGACGGCCTCCACCAGGCCGAAGCCCACCATCACGGTCAGCATCTCGGTGCCGCCGTAGCTCATCAGCGGCATGGGCACGCCCACCACGGGGGCCAGACCCATGACCATGGCGGCATTGATCACCACATAGAAGGCGAAGGTCGAGGTCAGGCCCGCGGCGGACAGCCGGCCGAAATGGCTGTGGCTGATCGACGCGATGCGCAGGGCGATGGCGATGGTCACGCCATAGAGAGCCAGCAGGGTGAAGCAGCCCAGGAAGCCGAACTCCTCGGCGAAGGTGGCGAAGATGAAGTCGGTCTGCTTTTCCGGCAGATAGTTGAGCTGGCTCTGGGTGCCGAGGCCGAAGCCCTTGCCCAGGAACCCGCCGGACCCCAGCGCGATCTTGGCCTGCAGGATGTGATAGCCCGCGCCGGACGGATCTTCCTCCGGATGCAGGAAGGTCAGGATCCGGTCCCGCTGATAGTCCTTCATCACGAACATGACGAAGGCCGGTGCGCCGACAATGGCGGCCAACCCGCCCAGGACCAGCAGACGCCAGGTCAGTCCGGCCATGATCATGATCGCAAGGCCCGTGGCGGAGATCAGGATGGCGGTGCCCAGGTCCGGCTGCTTGGCCACCAGCAGGGTGGGGGCGGCGATCAGCACCGCCGGGATCAACAGCTTCCACGACAGGCGCGCATCCTTGGCCGAGACCCCGTGATAGAAGCGGGCCAGGGCCAGGACCAGGCCGATCTTCATGATCTCGGACGGCTGCACCGACAGGGGGCCGGCCGTGATCCAGCGCTTGGCGCCCAGGCTCTCGTGACCGATCACCGGCACCGCGACGAGCAGCAGCAGGGCCACCGCATAGATGGGATAGGACAGGACGAACCAGACCCGGATGTCGATCAGGGACAGGATCAGCATCATCACGAAGCACAGGCTGAAGCGGATCAGGTGCGGCCCGGCCCAGGGCTTCCACGACAGGGGGGCGGTGGAATAGAGCATCATGGTGCCCACACCCGCGATGCAGCACAGGGCCAGCGCCAGCCGCCAGTCGATCTCCGGCAGCTTCATGGTCAGCCGTTCGCGCTGACCCGGACGGGAAATGGCAGACGAGGTCATCGGCGGACTCCTGCAGGCGTCGGGCGACCCATGGCGGGTGTCTGCGGTAGCGGCTGCGGTGCCGGCGCCGGGGTGTCGCTGGGATCGGCGACGCTGTCATCGGGGGTCTCGGTGCCGTCGGCGGCGGCCGCGCGGCTGTCCTCGGGCAGGAGCCGTTCGATCCGCTGGCGCATGTCCGGATCCTTCAGCAGGGCCACCTTCATGATCTCCACCGCCTTGGGGGCGGCGTTGGTGCCGTGCAGGCCGTGCTCCAGGATGACCGAGATCGCGTAGCGCGGATCGTCATAGGGGGCGAAGGCCACGAACAGGCCGTGGTCGCGCAGTCGCCAGGACAGATTGGTGGTGTCCCGCTCCTTGGCCCCGCTGCCGGTGTTGCCATAGCCGTGCATCTGGGCCGAGCCGGTCTTGCCCGCCATCTTGATGTCGCCCAGATTGAGCTGGCTCTGCCGATAGGCGGTGCCGCCGACGTCGTTCGCCACCGACTGCATCGCCGCGCGGACGACATTGATCTTGTCCTGCGAGAAGGGCAGGTCGCCGAACTGGTCGCCCCTCGGCCTTTCCTTGCCGCCCACCGACTTGATCAGCCGGGGCAGCAGCGCCTTCTTGCCGTTGGCGAGGCGCGCCGTCATGACCGCGAG
>DAINBM010000223.1:0-5069 GCA_036732965.1 Caulobacteraceae bacterium
GACCATTTCGGCGTGAAGACCATCATCAACCTGCGCGGCGGCGGCTATCCCACCAGCTTCTACCTGCTGGAAAAGGACGCCTGCGAGAAGCTGGGCCTGAAGCTGGTCAACTTCGCCGTCTCCTCCCGCGAGGCGCCGTCCCGCGAACAGGTGCTGGGCGCGGTGGAGCTGTTCAAGACGGTGGAGTATCCCGCTGTCATGCACTGCAAGTCCGGCGCGGACCGGGCCGGCGTGATGAGCGTGCTCTACGCCCACCTGCATCTGGGCAAACCCCTGCGACAGGCCCTGAAAGACGAACTGACCTTCCGCACCCTGCATTCCAGCGCGGGCATGACCGGCGTGCTCGACTACACTTTCGAGCGCTATTTCCGCGATGGGGAGCCCAAGGGCATGACCTTCCTGGAATGGGTCCAGACCCCGGAATACGACCCGGTTACCCTGAAGGCCGACTTCCACGAGACGTGGTGGGGCACCTTGCTCACCGAAAAGCTCCTGCGCCGCGAATAGAGCTCTGGCGACTGGGGCCGTCACGCGAACCCCTTCCCTTTCCCATTGCTATCGCAGCAGCCTGCCCCTCTACCGAAAAGACAACGATTTGGCTGGAGCCCTCTTCACCCTTGCGGGGGAGAGGGCAGGGAGAGTGCGATGTGAGCGCAAAGGCTGGCCGATGTCAGCCCTCACAACCGGACCGCTCATTAATCCGCTCATCCCGGCGAAGGCCGGGGTGAGCGGCTTTTCAAGGTCCGCAACAAGCAAGCCCCTCCCCTATCTCAGGGAGCCGAAAAGCCGTCAGGCTTTGGCGCGCTTGCCGCTCAAGAGGGCGATGCCGTTGTCGATGGGGTTTTCCACGCCCGCACGGTGCATGATCACATATTGCTGAACCACGGTGAGCGTGCCGCTCCAGGCCCAGTAGATCAGCAGGCCGGACGGGGTCTGGGCCATCATCACCGTGAACATCACCGGCATCAGCTGGTAGACGATCTTCTGGCTCGGATCAGAGCTGGCCGGCGGGCTCATGGAGGTGGAGAGCCACTGGGTGAAGCCGTACAGCAGCGGCCACACGCCGATGTGAAGCACGCCGCCCAGGATGCCGCCGATCAGCGGGGTGGCGCCCGGATCCCAGGGAATCAGGCCGAACAGGTTCACGAAGCTCGAATCATCCCGGGCCGACAGGTCGTGGATCCAGCCGAAGAACGGGGCCTGGCGCATCTCCGACGACACCCACAGCACCTTGGACAGGGCGTAGAGGATGGGGATCTGGACCAGGATGGGCAGACACCCGGCCAGGGGATTGACCTTCTCGGCCTGGTAGAGGGCCATGGTCTCCTGCTGCGCCTTGGCCGGGTCCTTCTCGTTCTTCTTGCGGATCTCCTCCAGCCTGGGCTGCAGCTGCTTCATCTTCGAGGCCGAATCAAAGCCGCGCTTGGCCAGCGGGAACAGGATGATCTTGACCACCAGGGTCATCAGCAGGATGGCCACGCCCCAGTTGCCGGTCAGACCGTGGAAGGTGGACAGGAGCCAGAACACCGGCCGGGTGATGAACCACAGGTTCCCCCAGTCCACGGCATTGTCGAGATTGGGGATGTTGAGGTCACGCTCATAGGCCTGCAGCAGGTCCACCCGCTTGGCCCCCGCAAACAGGCGTCGGGTCTCCACCGCACCGCCGCCGGGAGCGATCACATGCGGCTGGCCGACGAAATTGGCCTCGTACACGTCAATGCCGTTCACGGTGGAGATGCGGAAGCCGCCCTTCACCGCCTGGGACTGGTCGGGAATCACGGCTGCCAGCCAGTACTTGTCCGTCAGACCGACCCAGCCGCCGGTATCCTGGATCGAGGTGTCCCCCTTGTCCTTCCAGTCCTTGAAGGCCTGCAGCCGCAGCTCGTGCTTCTCGCCCAGCGCGCCGACGCCGCCCTCGTGGATCAGGATGTTGGGCGTCAGCACCGGCTTGCCCTGGTGCTGCACCGAGCCGTAGGCGGCCAGGGTCACCGGGGCCGGACCGCGATTGGCCACCTGATCGGTGAGGGTGAACATGAAATGGTCGTCGACGGCGATGGTGCGGGTGAACACCAGCCCCTGGCCATTGTCGTAGGTCAGGATCACCGGATGGCCCGGGGACAGCACGTCCCCGCCCGTCTGGGTCCACACGGTCGCTGCGTTGGGCACACCGGCCGCGCCGGCCCAGCCGAACTCCGCGAAATAGGCCTGGGCCACCCCCTCGGGACGGAACAGCTCCACCTTGGGCGCACCCTTGGCCAGGGTCACCGGATACTGCGCGAGATAGAGATCATCGATCCGCGCGCCCTTCAGGGCGATGGACCCGGTCAGGGCCGGGGCGTTCACCGGGATCCGGGCACTCTGGGCCAGGGCCTCGGCCCGGGTGACCACGTGGGCGGCGGCGGTGGGCAGGACGGCCTGCTGGGTGGCGACCAGCCGCTGGTGCGCGAGCTCCGCAGCGCGCTTCTTCTCGGCCGGCTGGAGCACGAACAGGTTGTAGGCCAGCAGCATCAGCATGGCGATCACAGCGAATGTGATCGTGTTGCGCGAATTCTCGTTGTCCATCAGGAAGTCGGCTCGGCTCTGGCTGGTGGGCGGCGGTCAGCGGGCAAACCCGCGCCGGATTGGCCCCGCTTATCCGCGCAGTGGATGCGGGCGTCAAGCAAGCGGGGGCGGGAGGCGCACGTTCTCCGGAGGGCGATGCCCGGCTCGCGGCCCGGAAGGGGACCCGACGCCGGTCCCTATCCCAGCAGCCAGACCACCGCCGCGCGGAAGAAGGCCATCAGCGGGCCGGTGGCAGCCAGCAGGATGAAGCCCCCGGGCGCGAATACCGATGCACCGGTCAGCCGGATCCAGCCCAGTGCCTGAGCCCCCATCAGCGCAAGGCCGACAAGCCCGCACACCAGCAGTGCCACGCTCCAGGCCCCGACCCTGGGCTTCAGCCGACGGCTCTTCGAGCCCTGCCAGCGCACCAGTTCAAAATGTCCGATTCGATGCTCCATGATGCCTAGGCCACACTGGCCGACGGGCGCGGGGCCCGGCGGACGCGGGTCCGCTCCACGGAGTGATAGGCCTGGCGCACCATGCGGAACAGGGTCACCTGCCCGGGGGGCTCGAGGCCCAGCCCGGCGACCTGCTGGTCCGCAGCGTCCTGGTCCATCCGCGCCAGGGCCAGATCGGTGACGATCCGGGCCACCGCCGCGTCATCGGTCAGGGCGGTCGCACACTGCATCAGGTCCCGCTCCAGCTGGGTCCGGGCCGGATCCGGCATCCGGTCCGTCAGGTCGACGGGCGCATGGCCCACCGGGCGATCCACGGATGCCACGCCGGACGCGCCGTGCTCAGGACCGGCAAAGACAGCGTCGATGGAATCGGACACGGGGGAAGCCTCGCATGATCAAGCGCTTAAGTCTGCGGCGGGGACCAACTATAGCGCATTCCGCCAATATTTCCCAACAATTCTCGTCCGCAAAATCCAGAATTTCCCACCAATATCTTGAACCAGAGGCGAGAATTTTCCAACTGCTCCGCCTCCTTCGGCGAGAATTTTGAAAAATTCACTTACCAATAAACACAACGAAAACGTTCCTATTTTCATGACCTAAAATATTTCATGTAAAAGCAGGCCATCCGCATCGCGATGATTGTGATGCAAGACAAAAGACCCCCGGGGTGATCCCCCGGGGGTCTTGGTCTTGCCACACGATGGCGGTCGGTTGCCTCAGGAGGCTCGCCCCCTGCTGGCGGATCCTACTTGCCGATCTTGGTCAGCTCTTCCATCAACTCGGGCACGGCGGCCTTGTAATCCGCCACGAGGCCATAGTCGGCCACCTGGAAGATCGGCGCATCCGCGTCCTTGTTGATGGCGACGATGATCTTGGAGTCCTTCATCCCGGCCAGGTGCTGGATGGCGCCGGAGATGCCGATGGCCACGTACAGGTCCGGAGCGACCACCTTGCCGGTCTGGCCGACCTGGTAGTCGTTCGGGGCATAGCCCGCATCCACCGCGGCGCGGCTGGCGCCCACGGCGGCCCCCAGCTTGTCGGCCAGGGGCTCGATCACCTTGGCGAACTCTTCCGCCGAACCCAGCGCCCGACCGCCGGACACGACGATCTTGGCACCGGCCAGTTCCGGACGGTCGGACTTCACCACTTCCTCGGAGACGAACTCGGCTGCCGGGCCGGACGCGCCGGGAACCGCAACCGCCTCGATGCCGGCCGAGCCGCCCTCGCCCGCGCCCTTGAAGGCGGTGGCACGGACGGTGATCACCAGCTTGGCGTCACCGGACTTCACCGTTTCCAGCGCGTTGCCCGCATAGATCGGGCGCACGAAGGTCCTGGGATCCACCACCTCGATCACGTCGGTGATCTGGGAGACGTCCAGCTTGGCGGCGATGCGCGGCGCGAAGTTCTTGCCGGCCGAGGTGGCGGGCGTGAGGATCGCGTCGTAGCCCCCGGCCACGGACACCACCAGATCGGTGATGGCTTCAGCCAGACCCTGGCCGAGCGCGGCGCTCTCGGCGGTCAGCACCTTGCGCACGCCAGCGATGGCGGCGACCGAGGCCGCGGCCCCGGCGACGCCGGTGCCCATGACCAGCACGTCCACGTCGCCGGAGATCAGCTTGGCGGCGGCGACGGTCTTGCCGGTGGTTTCACGAACGGCGCTGCCGTCGTGGTCTGCAATGACGAGAACAGCCATCAGATGACCCCCGCTTCGTTCTTCAGCTTGGACACGAGTTCAGCCACATCCGCGACCTTGGCACCGCCCTGGCGCTTCGGCGGCTCGGTGACCTTCACCACGGTGAGGCGGTTGGCCACGTCGACGCCGTAGTCCCCGGTCGACTTGATGTCGATCGGCTTCTTCTTCGCCTTCATGATGTTCGGCAGCGAGGCGTAGCGCGGCTCGTTCAGGCGCAGGTCGGCGGTGATCACCGCCGGCAGGGCGACCGACAGGGTCTGGAGACCGCCGTCCACTTCCCGGGTGACCGAGGCGGTCTGGCCGGAAATCTCGATCTTCGAGGCGAAGGTCGCCTGCGGCCAGTCGAGCAGGGCGGCCAGCATCTGGCCCACGGC
>DAINBM010000224.1:0-5020 GCA_036732965.1 Caulobacteraceae bacterium
CTAGGGCGTGGACTCAATAGCTCTGATCCACAGCCTTGCCGATACGAGAGCGACTGCGGCGAGGAAGTTGCGAGCGAGCTTTTCGAAGCGGGTTGCGATGCGTCGGAACTGTTTGAGATTGCAGAAGTAGCGCTCGACGAGATTCCTCTGCCGATAGAGTTCGAGGTCGACGGAACGCTGGATCTTCACCCGGCTCTGGGTGGGGATATGGGCTTGCCCGCCCTGGGCGGCAACGAGATCTATGATTGCCCGGCTGTCATAGCCTCGGTCCGCGACCACGACCGAGGTCTTTGGCAGTGCTTGGACGAGATCTGGAAATACGGTCTTGTCCGAGGCCTGTCCTGGAGTGATCAACAGCCTCACAGGCAGCCCGTCCTGATCGACGACGGCGTGGATCTTGGTGCTCAGTCCGCCACGAGAACGGCCAATGGCGTGATCCGGACCCCCTTTTTTCCACCCGCTGCGTGCTGGTGTGCCCGAACGATGGAGCTGTCGATCAGTTGGAGCGACTGGGGCGATCGCTCGGCCAAGGTCTCGAACATCCTCAGCCAGACCCCCTTCTTCGCCCAGCGATTGAAGCGGTTATAGACCGTGGTGTAGGGCCCGTATCGCTCCGGAAGGTCTCGCCAGGGAGAGCCCGTCCTCAGCACATAGAATATGCCATTGACGACGCGACGGTCATCCTGGCGACGCTTGCCCTTGCCAACAGGAGGCAAAAGCGGCTCCACAAGACCCCATTCCGTCTCGCTCAAATCATAGCGCGCCATGTCCAAGGCTCCTTTCATGAGCCTTGAATCAAGCTTCACATGTCACAGCAAGCCTTATTGAGTACGCACCCTAGACGGATGCCGTGGAGCCCATGGCCCGTCGCCTGCAGCACCAGGGGCTGCGCGGTCCGACGGGCGTCCTCCAGGAGCGCGCGCAGCCGGGGCCTCTGGTCCCGCTGCCACTGGCGCGCGAACTCGGCATCCCGCAGGTCCCGGCCGTGGAGGCCGGTGACCATGCCCCCCGCCAGCCGGAAGGTGGCATGGCCGGATCGGTCACAGCCCAGGACGAGGATCTGTGACAGCAGCGGCCCGAATCCCATGGGTGACATGGCGGTCCGCTGGGGCAGGCGTGCTCCGTCCGGCGTTTGCCGCCGCCATTCGTCGAGCAGGCGTTGGGAATTCTCGTGCAACATGCGGCGCTCCCGCGCGAGGGACCAGGGTTCTCGCGGGGTAATGGCAAGTTACATACCACCGTCCCCTGTGCCGATTTGGCGCGGGGGACGGCAGGAATTGCACCAGAACATTCACGGCTTGGTCGGACCGGCCGTCGCCGTCGACGTGATCTCCAGCCGGAACAGCTTCGCGTCGGTGAGATAGGTCTGCGTGGCCGTCTGAACGTCCTTTGGTGTGATGGCCCGGAGGTCGGGCAGGATCGTGCGGATCAGGTCCAGCGTCCGCGGGTCGCCGTAGGCCGTCGACAGTCGACTGAGCCAGTACCCATTCGTCTGTTGCGCCTTCAGCACCTGCTCCACCCGCGGGGTGACGGCCCGGGTCACCTCGTCCGCGGTCGGCGGCTTGCTGCGAAGGTCCGCAGCGATGGTGGTGACGGCCTTGAAGAAGCTGTCCAGCTTGTCCGGCGGGGTCTCCACATAGTCGATGATGTAGCCGAACCCGGAATAGACGTCCGAGGGCCGGGCTTCGCCCATCGGGCTGTAGGTGGCACCTTGGCGGACCCGGACCTCGTCCAGCAGCCGGTTGGCGAGGATGTCCTGGGTCAGGGTGAGGGTGCGAGCGAGGCGCGGGGATGTAAAGATGTCCGGGATCGGCCAGGCGACCAGTGCCACTGCCTGATCGGCCCTGCCGTTGTGATGCAGAAGGGTGGGCGGGGCACCCGCCGCAGCTTCCGGAAAATGGACCGGACGAACGGCAGCGCGGGCGGCATCGAGGCTCGGCACGGGGCGAGGGGGCATGGCACCGAAGGTCCGGGCGACGACATCCACGGCCTGTGCCTCGGTCAGGTCGCCGACGATCGTCACTTCGACCGGCCCGCCGCTCATCTGCGGCATAAGCACCTCACGGAGATCGTCCATCTTCAGGCTCTGCAGGCCTGCCGCATCAGGATAGCGGAAGCGACTGTCGTGGTTCGTCGTCAGCCACATGGAGTCGCGCGACAGAACGCCGAGGGCCGTGGCCTCGAACTGGGGCAGGGCATTGGCCAAGGCCACCTTCAGTCGCTCGAATGCCTCCGGACGCCATCCCGTATCCGTAGCGTAGGCGGCCAGAACCTGCATCTGCACAGCGAGGTCAGCAGGCTTGGTGACTCCGTGCAGGAACAATCCGCTGTCGGAGATTTCGAACCGCGCATCAAAGGTCCGGCCGTTGAGGATCCGTTCCATGTCCTCCTGGCTGATCAGGCGCAGCCCGCTGAGTGGCAGCGCCTGCGCGGCCCAGGCCACGTTCGGGCGATCCGCGGGAAAGGCTGAGCGTCCGTGGCCGATCCTCACCGACACCTGGACCTCGTCGGTCTTGAATTTCGTCGGCTTGACCGTGAGGGCCACGCCGTTGCTGAACAGGACCTGGGTGATGCCCAGATCCGACTGTGCCGTTGTCTTCAACACCTTGCCGGGTGTGGTGCCGAAGCTCTGGTACGGCCAGGACACGTCGGCCTGCCGCACGGGAGCCTCAACCTTGGCTTCCGACGCCGCGGCAAAGGCCTTGGCCAGAGCCGGCTCGCCACCTTCGATCACGGCAGGCGCGTTCATCTGCAGCAGCGGGCCGGAGCCGGAGAACAGGCGACGTGCGGCACGGTTCACGTCCTCGACCGTCAGCTTGGCTGTGAGGATGTCGAACGCGGTCAGGTCGGTCTGGGGTGTGGTGAAGATGCGCTGCTCGTCGACGGCCGTGACCAGTTCGCTGGCCAGGTCCGGGGTCCGGCGGGTTGGGGCACCAGCGACCTCGTTGACCAGGTTCGTGCGTGTGTCGACCAGTTCACGCTTGAGTTCGTCCGGCAATACGCCGAACTCGGTCAGCCGGCGAACCTCTGTCACCAGGGCCGTGACCCCATCACGCCACCTGTCAGGGCTGGTGGATGCCTGGACACTGGTGACATCGGCGGAGCGGAACAGCGACTCGTCCCCGGACCCTGCGCTGAGGAACGGGGGGTGGTCGCCGCGGGACAGCTTCTCGAGGCGCCGGTTGAGCACGGCAAGGGCCAGCCCATCGATGGTGTCCCGTGCCCGGCGCGCCGGGCCGTCGGGGCTGGCGTCGAAGGGCTTCAGCCAGCTCATTTCGATGGTGTTGGCGGCACCGGGAATGATCAGCAGCTGGGTCCGGGCCGGGCGCTGTGTCACCGTGCCGAGGTCCGGCTCCGCGGTCGCAGGGCCCTTCGCCTTCCAGTCCGAGAATCGCGCCACGATCTGGGCCTCGATGGCGGCCGGATCCACGTCTCCGACCACGATCAGGGTGGTCCGGTCAGGACGATAATTGGCCTGATAGAACCGGGCCAGTTCAGAGGCCGGTGCCGTCTTGATCACCTCCACCTGGCCGATGGGAAACCGCCGCGCGGCCAGCTGTGTCTCGAGCTGCGCCGTCAGCTTGGCCTTGGCTGCCCGGTAGCCCGGGGTGTCGCGCACCCGCTCCTCGGAGAGCACCACGCCCCGCTCGGGCGCCACCGCGGCGGGGTCGAGGGTGAGCTCACCGGCGGTCTCGCGCATCAGCATGAGGCCGGTGTCGAGAGTGTCCTTGTCGGTTTCCGGCAGGTCCAGCATGTAGACGGTCTCGGTCCAGGCGGTGAAGGCATTGGTGTCCGGCCCAAAGGCAAGCCCCTTGCGCTGCAGGATCTTGACCATCTCGTTGCCCGGGACATGGGTGGATCCCTTGAAGGCCATGTGCTCCAGGAAGTGGGCGAGCCCCTGCTGGGCGTCCGTCTCCTGCAGGGAGCCGGAGCCGATCCTCAGGCGAAGCGCGGCCTGTCCCTTCGGGGTCGTGTTGCGCAGGATCTCGTAGCGCATGCCATTGGCGAGAACGCCCGTGCGGACCGCAGGATCGGCCGGCAGCTCCAGCGGGGCCGCGCGGGATGTCGCCCCAGTGGGCGCGGGCGGCATCCCCGGCTCGGTCAGGGCCCAGGCCCCCGTCGCCACCGCCGACAGGCCGACGGTCGAGGCGAGGAGCAGGGCCAGCGGCAGGGCGGGCGTGAAGCGAGGCATGGGGACGTCCCTTGGTCCGGTGATCGGCAGGCGGAGATGCGACGGTAGACCGGGTTTCGCGGGACGTCGAATCCCTTCCGCAGACTGACATGCTTCCGTGTCCGTTCGCGATGGCGAAACGTCGCAGGACCGGGCAGGGCGGGCGGCACGTCGGGCAATCCCGGGGCTCATCCGGCGCTCTGTGTGTTTCAGCGTGTCTTACGGTTAACGAACCTGTAAAGCCTCCGGGGTCACGGTGCCGCCGCTGGAATGTCCGCTGGCGGGACTGTCGCGGCGGGTGTGTATGAGAGTCAGGTCAAGGTCGATGAGTCAGGACCAGAAGATGGCGGGCGGGGACGGACAGCGGTCCGAGCCGCTGTTCCATGCGCCTTGGCCGAGCCTCGTGCTCGCGGCCGTCATCATCCTCAGCTATGCCATCCAGAGCGCGATCCTGACCGCGCCGGATGCTCTCCAACCCTACTGGTTTGCTCCGCGCGATCTGGCCGAGGGGCGGTATGGCGGCCTGATCACCTCCCTGTTCCTGCACGGAAGCTGGGCCCACGCCCTGGTCAATGCGGGGTTTGCCCTGGCGTTCGGGGCTCCGGTGGCGCGGCTGTTCGGTCTCGGACCCCGGGGGGCGCTGGGCTTCTTCCTGTTCTATCTGGTGAGCGGGGGGGTGGCCAATCTTGGCTTCGCCGCCCTGCCGCACCGGGTCGACGATGTGCTCGTGGGGGCCTCGGGCGCGGTGTCCGGCCTGGCCGGAGCCGCGGCGAGGCTGATGGGGCGGCGCGATCCCAGTCGGCTGGCACCGTTCTTCGGGCCGACCGTCGTCAGCATGACCGCGGCCTG
>DAINBM010000225.1:0-4990 GCA_036732965.1 Caulobacteraceae bacterium
CCATCTCCCCGGCATGGACCCGGGTGGGGACCGACAGATCATCATTCAGGCGCATGGCGCGTTCTTCCATTCGGTGCGGACCCGCCGCGGCAGGGCGGGGTATTATTCCGTATACTGAACCAACAGCCGCGCAATCTCGGCGCCGTGGGATTCCTGCGGGAAATGTCCGGCGTCCGGCAGCAGATCGAATGTGGCCTGCGCATAGAGCGCCGCCCAGGCCCGGCCCCAGTCCGGCGTGAACACCCCGTCCCGGCCGCCCCAGATGAAGTGGACGGGCTTGGC
The DNA here is from genome assembly GCA_036732965.1 of Caulobacteraceae bacterium. Taxonomy (GTDB): domain Bacteria; phylum Pseudomonadota; class Alphaproteobacteria; order Caulobacterales; family Caulobacteraceae; genus CAIMFV01. The sequence goes on from DAINBM010000225.1 coordinate 283, forward strand.
CCAGCCCCGCAGTGTCGCGAAATGCCGGGCCCCGTCCACGGCGGTCGGATCGTCGGGACGGTCGATCGGTATGCTGAGCGGAAACCGCCGGGGACCGGTCACGGCAGCGGCGTCCAGCCCGTCATGGGGCGCGTCATAGCCCCGCTTCACGGCCAGCGCCTGAGGCGACAGGTCCGGGGCCCGGCCGGTGGCCAGAAGGTCCGGGACCGCGCTCATCGGCATGTGGCCGAGCGCCAGCATCATGATGCCGCCCAGTGACATCCGGTCGGGAACGCTGGACGCGTAGAGGCCGCCCGGCTTCCAGCCGTCGGCCCAGTTGCGGATGGCGGAACTGTAGACATAGCCGTCATGCGGCAACCAGGTGTTCATGATCACCAGCCGGTCGAACCGCTCTCCCGTCTCGGCGGCCTGGGCCAGTCCCGTCGGCCCGCCCCAGTCCTGGGCCAGCAGGGTGATGCCGGTGAGGTCGAGGGTCTCCACCAGGGTCCGGCAGGCCCGGGCATGCCGGGCGATGGAATACCAGTCGGGATCCGTGACCTTGTCGGACCGGCCGAAACCGATGTGGTCGTGGGCGATGCAGCGCCACCCCCTCGCCACCAGGGCGTGGATGATGTGGCGGTTCAGGAAGCTCCAGGTCGGCATGCCGTGCATCAGCATGGCCACCGGCCCGTCCCGGGGACCCGCGTCCACGTAGTGCAGGCGCAGACCCTCGAAATCCACATAGTTCGGTGCGAACGGATAAGCGTCCAGCCCGTCGAAATTGGCATCAGGCGTCCGCAGGAAGGGAACGCCATCGGTCGTGCGTCTGAGGTCGAGGGAGGTCATGATCGGCTCCATTCCCTGCAATGATCGGATCGGTGGCTCGGGTGGGGGGGCGGCCCGGGTCGGATCGGCTGTGCCGCCCCCGCGGAGGACCCGGGGTCAGACGGCCCCGGACACGACAAGACACGACCGGAGACGTCATGTGACGCCTCGCCCAGGACCGGCGCTGCGGCGGGAGGCATCGGTTCCGCCGACCCCACGCTCCATGGCCGTCCCCGCGGCCCTCAGGTCGATTTCCGCCAGCAGGGCGCGCGCCCGGGCGCTGTGCAGCGCGTTCAGCTGGTGCAGGGCGCGGTGCCGATGGTCTCCGGTGCCGAGGGCGGCCAGAGTGGCCCAGTAGCCGGCCCGGGCCTGGTTGATGAAGGCATCGTCCGACAAGTAGCCCCCGGCCCAGAGGAACAGGGCACCGGTGTAGGCCGCGTAGATCTGGGTCGCCGTCATTTCCGCGTCGGCCGACCGGTTCAGCATGCCGATGTCCTTGGCGGTCCGCATGGCCTCGCGTTGCAGATTGATCGGCTGGAACGAGATGAAGGGCTGCACCTGGAGCCCGAAGGCCCCCCGCATCTCCGGAATGACATGCAGCCAGAGAGCGGCATCTGCGATGAACATCCGGGCCGACACCTCCACGACGGCGTCACCGATCCCGAACGGGTCGACCAGCGCCATGGCAGCGATGGTGCCGCGCAGGCCTTCGAACAGGTCGCTCAGCAACAGGCCGAGCAACTGCTCGCGCGGTCCGATCAGATTGTAGACCGTCGCCGTCGAGACCCCCGCGCGCTGGGCGATCCGCTCCGCGGAAACCTGGGCCCCGCGCTCGCGGATCAGGGACCGGGCGGCCTCGAGGATGGCCGTGCGGCGCGCCGACTTGCTCTGTTCCCGCCGAGACAGCTCGACTTCGTCGAGGCGGCTCACCCGGACACGGTCTCCAGAGGTGCGAGGCCGAGGGTGGCGCGATAGGTCCGGTGATAGTGGTGCAGGGCCGGCTCGTTCCGACCGAACAGGAAATGCTCCACCAGACCCGACCGGGCACCACGGTGCGCCGCGGCGGCGGCCACGTAATCTTCATCCCGGATGATCTCGGCGAAGCGCTGTGGCACCGCCCGGGTGCCCTGTGGGTCCAGGGCCACGGCGTCCGGCCGGGCGTAGAACGAGATGCGCGAGAGGCTGCGGTGGGGATTGGCCTGGTCCGGATAGACCCGGACGACGATCACGGCGGCATGGCCGACGTTGATCTGGACGTTGGGGAACAGGTAGTAGACTGGGAACGCTCCCATGCTCACATGCCATTCGCGCTCAGGCATGGACCGCATCATCTCGATGGACCTTGTGCAGAGCGCCATCCGGTGATTGCGCCCGTAGGTGTCATAGAGTTGCACATTGCCATGGAAGACCGGGGCCAGGGTGTCCCGTTGCAGCGTCTCGAAATGGTAGGTCTCGCCGAAGGTGTCGATGGCGAGCTTCCAGTTCATCGGCGTCTCGTAGGTGTCGTCGCCGAGATGGACGAGGCTCGCGAAGTCCCACGCCTCGAACTCCCCGTCCAAACCGTCCAGCTGTTCGGCGGCGTTCAGCTGACCCTCCGGCTTCGGGTGCACCCAGAGCAGCCCGTGACGCTCCTCCGCCGGGAGCTCGATCAGTCCCAGGCAGGCCTTGTCGATCTCACCGAAATGGTCGGGCCTCGGCACCCCGATCAGTGCACCGGTATTGTCGAAGGTCCAGGCGTGGAACGGGCAGACAAACCGCGTCCGATCGCCGCGCGGAGCCGTCTCGAGGATGGTGCCCCGGTGCCGGCAGACATTGGCGAAGGCCCGGAAACGTCCATCGGCGGCGCGGGTTGCCAGCAGCGGCACCCCGAAATCGTTGGAGGTGATGAAGGTTCCCGGCCGTGGAAGGTCACCCGACAGGCCGATCATCTGGGGGTGGTTCGTGAAGAACGCCTCCCACTCCAGAGTCGCGCGCTCCGGCGAGGTGTAGTCCGTGACGGGGATCGTGCGGATCACCCCCTCGTCCACCGTGGTTCCCCGATCGATGTGATCCATCAGGGCCCGGATCACGCGAACCTGTTCCTCACGGCGCACGGACCGCCTCCCGCCGAAAATTTCCGGACCCATCCGTAAATATTTTTAGAGACCTGTCCATGAAAATCTTCGGACGTTCCCATGCGTCCACGCGGCCGGCCGCCTCTGCGGACACACCGGACGCGCATATTCAGAAAAAATAAACCGCAAATAATAAATAAATATAGTCTAATTACATGATGAGATCATCACCCAAGAATGTGGGTGATTGCTGGTGACATGCCTGCCAAGTAGTGATGCGCGATGCGACCGACCGCACGCGCCCCGGGGGTGGCGGTCGCACCTGTGCAGTGCAGCACTGGTCGCAGGCTTGCTGGCCAGCCCGATCGCGTCCGGTGCCATCGCAGGTCCAGCCGACGGAACCAATCTGCTCAGCGACGTCATCGTGCGGGAAGACGGGCCGATCGAAGGCGGCGTCATCCTCGATTTCAGCTCGCAGGTGCCGCAGTACACGATCCTCACCAACGATCGGGATGAGATCATGCTCGCCCTCGCGGGAACCGTGCGGGGGGCCGGGGCTATCGTGGGAGCGCTTCCCCCGGTGTCGTTCGCTCCGTGTCCTTTGCGCAGCAGGGACAGATCCTGACCGTGACGCTCCGGGGCGACGGGAAGCTCCACCTGGCGGCGACCCCGCTCTCCTCCCGGTCGGTCCTGTTGCGCGTGACCCGCCTTCGCGGCGAGGACGCGGTGCAAGCGGACACGGGCCCAAGACCGGTCCCCCACCCCTCCGGGGACACGCCAGGCGATCTGTTCGTGCTCATTCCGCTGAAGTTCGCAGATGTCAGCGAGGTGGTCGGCCTGCTCACCAACGACAAGACCGTCAAGCCGAACGACCTGTTCACTCCCCAGGAACCGGCGTTCGGCTCGGTGGGTGCCGGAGGACCCAACGGCGCCAATCCGGCCCTGGCCGTCGCCGCCATGACCGCCCAGACGGACACCAGCCTGGGACAGTCCATCGACGATACCATCGCCATCGATCGACGCCTGAACGCCATCATCCTCCGGGGCAAGCCCGAACTCGTGGAACGGCTGCGAGGGCAGATCGAACAGATCGATCAACCGGTCGGCAGCGTCATCCTCGAGACCGTCTTCGTCGAGTTGACCCAGTCGGGCGCACGAAACCTGGGCTTCGACTTTGCCAACGGCAACGGCCAGATCGTGTCCGCCGTCTACCAGACCGGACCCTACTCGGCGGAGGGCGGCGGGCATGTGTCGTCGGGCTACGCCCTTCAGGCGAAGCTGTCTGCCCAGATCCAGAAGGGTGAGGGGCGCATCATCTCCAAGCCCCGGATCTCCGCCCAGAGCGGATCGACCGCCAAGATCGTCACCGGCGATGCCCTGCCGATCCTCACCTCCATCACCCTTTCCGGCGTGAACGGCGTGTCACAACAGGTTCAGTACGTGAACGTGGGCGTGACCTTGCAGATCGCACCCCGGGTCAGCTCGAACGGTTATGTGACCAGCCACGTCTTCTGTGTCGTCTCCTCGGTGACCGGGACCAGCCAGGGCTATCCGACGATCAGCCAGCGGGAGGCGTCGACCTCCGCCACAGTGCAGGATGGCGAGAGCTTCGTGATCGGCGGCCTGAGCCAGGAATCCCGGCTGGGCTCGGACTCGAAGGTCCCGCTTCTGGGAGATGTGCCCCTGCTGGGCGGTCTGGCCCATTCCAGGGCTCAGACGTCGAGCAAGACCGACCTCTACATCATCGTGACGCCGCACATCCTGCGCGAGCGGCCGCCGGCCATGGCCGGCCAGCCCTAGAGCGCCTTGAGGAAGTTGACGAGATCGGCATGTTCCTGTGCCGAGAGGTT
>DAINBM010000226.1:0-4986 GCA_036732965.1 Caulobacteraceae bacterium
GGATCAGGTGCGCCGCCATCGGCCCGGTACGGGTGGCCCCGGACCGGCGGTAGGCCGGATCGTAGTGGACATGGATCAGCTGCTCGGCCAGGTCGAGGAACGCCCCCGCCCGCGCCAGCCCCCGCCAGGCCTCCCGCTGCTCGCGCCCGATGTGGCGGGGCAGGCGCGCCAGGGCCGCCTCGAGGGCCTCGAGGTCGGAGGTGATGTCGTCATAGGTCTCGACGATGTGCCGGGCCCGGGCGGCGGCCGGGGCCTCGATCTCGATCCGCGGAGCCTCGACCATCCGGCTCCAGATCGCCGGCGGCAGGCTGATCTGGCCCACACGGCTCGACTCCGCCTCCACCAGCACCGGGCGGGCCGGATCGAGGGCGTCGAGCGCCTGCAGCAGCCGGGTCTCGAACATCCTCTGGCTGGGCTGGGCCTCGCGCTTCAAGCCCCCGAACAGGGAGCCGCGATGGGCGGCCAGGGCCTCCAGGTCCAGCACCTGAGCCCCCAGGGCCCGCGCGCGCTCCAGCAGCACGGTCTTGCCGCTGCCGGTGGGGCCGCAGACCAGCACCACCCGGAGCGGTGGGGACTCCTCATAGAGGCGACGGACAACGCCCCGGCGATAGGTGCGATAGCCGCCCTCGACGATGCCCACCCGCCAGCCGACCCGGGACAGGATGGTGGCCATGGCGCCGGAGCGGTTGCCCCCCCGCCAGCAATAGATCAGCGGGGCCCAGGCGCCCGGTTTGTCCGCCAGCGGCCCGTCCAGATGATCGGCGATGTTGCGCGCCACGATGGCAGCCCCGACGCGGGAGGCGAGGAACTTGGACTGCTGCACATAGAGCGTCCCCACCTCGTGCCGCTGGGCATTGTCGAGCACGGGCAGGTTGATGGCCCCCGGCACATGGTCGATGGCGAATTCCGCCGGGCTGCGCACGTCGATCACGTCGCTGTAGCGGGCCCGTGCATCCGGCGTGATCTCGCGGACGGTCTCGATCATCCGGCGGCAGACCCCGTCAGCACCCGCACCCGTCCGGGTCCCGCCGCCACCCGGCCGATGACGCTGGCGCGGTCGAAGCCCGCCCCGCGGATCAGGGTCAGCACGTCCGCCACCGCCTCAGGGGCCACAGCCACCAGCAGGCCGCCGCTGGTCTGCGGATCGCAGAGCAGGTCCCGGTGCCAGTCCGCAAGCCCCTCCGGAAGGTCCACCCGGTCGCCATAGCTGGCCCAGTTGCGGGGGGAGGCCCCGGTGCGCACGCCGCTGCGGGCCAGATCCCCGGCCTCGGGCAGCAGCGGCACGGCCTCGGCGTCGATCTCCACGGTGACGCCGGCCCCGGCGGCCATTTCCAGCGCGTGGCCCAGCAGGCCGAAGCCCGTCACGTCCGTGAGGGCCGAGACCCCTGTCCGCCCGGCCAGTTGCTGGCCGACCCGGTTCAGCTGGGTGGTGGAGGCCACCATGGCCGCATAGGCCGTGTCGGACAGTTTCGACTGCTTCAGCGCGGCACTGAAGATGCCGACGCCCAGCCCCTTGGTCAGCAGCAGCACGTCGCCGGGCCGCGCCGTGCGGTTGGTCAGGACCTGATCGGGATGGACGAGGCCCAGGGCCACCAGGCCGTAGATCGGCTCGACACTGTCGATGGAATGCCCCCCGGCCACGGGAATGCCCGCCGCGGCGCAGACGCTTTCACCCCCCGCCAGGATCCGGCCGATCGTGTCCGGCGACAGCACGCTGATCGGCATGCCGACGATGGCCAGGGCCAGGATCGGGGTCCCGCCCATGGCGTAGATATCAGACAGGGCATTGGTCGCGGCGATCTGGCCGAAGACGAAGGGGTCATCCACCACCGGCATGAAGAAGTCCGTCGTCGCCACGAGCGCCTGGTGGTCGTTCAGCCGCCAGACCGCCGCGTCGTCGGAGGTGTCCCGCCCCACCATGAGCTGGGCGAAGCCCGCCCCCTGCGGGGCCCGGGCCAGCACCTCGCGCAACACGGCAGGCGACAGCTTGCAGCCACATCCGCCCCCGTGGGACAGGGCGGTCAGCGAGGGTTCGGAGACAGGGACGGAAGAGCTCATGGCCCCTTCATGCGCAGGGATGACGCCCTTGTCACCCGGTTTTGCACGCGAGAATTTCGGCGCTTTCCAAGATCGCCGCGATGGGCGTAGGCTCATGCCAAAATCAAGAACAGATATCGGGAGGTTGTGTTGGACGGATTCGCCACGTCTGCAGGCACCGGCACGGATGATCCGTGGTCACAGCCGCTGGAAACCCTTGACCCCAGCCGGGCCGAGCTGTTCCAGACCGGCGCGCACCACGCCTATTTCAAGCGCCTTCGCGCCGAGGACCCGGTGCACTACACGGCGGACAGTCCGTTCGGCCCGTACTGGTCCATCACCCGCTTCCACGACATCGTGGCGGTGGACACCAACCACCAGGCCTTCTCGTCGAACCGGGACATCGTCATCGGCGACAATCCCGAGGGCTTCGCCCCGCCCATGTTCATCGCCATGGACCCGCCCAAGCACGACGTGCAGCGCAAGACGGCCACGCCTGCGGTCTCCCCCGCCCGGCTGCAGGATCTGGAGGGGCTGATCCGCCAGCGCGTCTGCACCATCCTCGACGGCCTGCCCCGGAACACGGTGTTCAACTGGGTGGACCACGTGTCGATCGAGCTGACCACCCAGATGCTGGCCACCCTGTTCGACTTCCCGTGGGAGGACCGTCACCTGCTGCCCTACTGGTCGGACGTCACCACCACCTCGGAAACGGTCGGGGTCGCCGCCGACATGGCGGCGCGGGAGCGGATCCTGGGCGAGTGCCTGGCCTACTTCTCCAACCTGTGGCGGGAACGGGCCGCCCAGCCCCCCAGGTTCGACTTCATCTCCCTCCTCGCCCACGGGGCGGAGACGAAGGAGATGATCAACGACCCGATGGAGTTCCTCGGCAATCTCATGCTGCTCATCGTCGGCGGCAACGACACCACGCGCAACTCCATCACCGGCGGAGTGCTGGCCCTGAACGAGAACCCGGCGGAGTACGCCAAGCTCAGGGCCAACCCCTCGCTGGTGCCGAACATGGTGTCGGAGATCATCCGCTGGCAGACGCCGCTGGCCCACATGCGCCGCACCTGTGCCGTGGACACCGAGATCGGCGGCAAGCTGATCCGCAAGGGCGACCGGGTGGTCATGTGGTACGTGTCCGGCAACCGGGACGAGACGGTGATCGACCAACCGGACGCGTTCCTCATCGACCGGGACCGGGCCCGGCATCACCTGTCCTTCGGCTTCGGCATCCATCGCTGCATGGGCAACCGGGTCGCGGAGCTGCAGCTGCGCATCCTGTGGGAAGAGATCCTGGCCCGCTTCGACACGGTCGAGGTGGTGGGCGAGCCCGTGCGCGTGGCATCGAACTTCGTGCAGGGCTACACCGAGCTGCCGGTGATCCTGCGGGCCTGAGGCCCCTTCCTGTTGCGCTTCCTGCTTGAGAGATCGACATGACCGGCACCGCCGAGGTCCTGACGGGCCAGCCCAAGGGCGAAACCCACCCGAGACTGGTGATCTTCGCGTCGTCCCTCGGGACGGTGTTCGAATGGTACGACTTCTATCTCTACGGGACACTGGCGGCCTTCTTCGGCGCCAAGTTCTTCCCCAGCGGGAACGACACCGCCACGCTGCTGGCCAATCTTGCCGTGTTCGGGGCAGGTTTCGGCGTACGGCCGCTGGGGGCCATTGTCTTCGGCCACCTGGGAGACCTGTGGGGCCGCAAGCACACCTTCCTGCTGACCATCGTGATCATGGGCCTGTCCACCGTGGCGGTGGGCCTGATCCCCACCTACGCACAGATCGGCATGGCGGCACCGGTGATCCTGGTGGCCCTTCGGCTGGCGCAGGGCCTGGCGCTGGGCGGGGAATACGGAGGGGCCGCGACCTACATCGCCGAGCATGCGCCGCCGCACAAGCGAGGGGGCTTCACCGCCTGGATCCAGACCACCGCCACGGGGGGCCTGTTCCTGTCCCTGCTGGTGATCATGGGCTGCCGCGCGGCCATGTCCGAAGAGGCCTTCAAGGACTTCGGCTGGCGGATCCCGTTCCTGGTCTCCATCCTTTTGCTGGCCGTGTCCCTGTGGATCCGCCTGCAGCTGAACGAGAGCCCCCTCTTCGCCGCCATGAAGGCCGCGGGCAAGGCCTCGAAGAACCCCTTCGCCGAGGCCTTCGGCCAGTGGAGGAACGCCCGGGTGGTGCTCCTGGCCATCTTCGGCCTGACGATGGGCCAGGGCGTGGTCTGGTATGCGGGGCAGTTCCAGGCCCTGTTCTTCCTGCAGAACGCCCTGCGTCTCGACTACACCTGGTCCTATGTGGCGATCATGTCGGCCCTGGCGCTGGGCACGCCCTTCTTCGTGGTGTTCGGCTGGCTGTCGGACCGGATCGGCCGCAAGTGGATCATCCTGACCGGCTGCCTGCTGGCGGTGCTCACCTATGTGCCCCTGTTCAATGCCCTGGGGCAGGCGGTGAACCCGGACCTGATCGCGGCCCAGGCGGCCGCGCCCGTCTCCGTGGTCGCCACACGGTGCGAGACCAACTTCGTGGCCAAGGCCTTCAATCCCGCCCCAGCCACGGCCTGCGACAAGGCCATGAACGCCCTCTACGCCCAGGGGGTGAACTACAGCCGGGCGGAGGCCGCGGCCGGTGCGCCGGAAATGACCATCCGCTTCGGCAAGGCCGCCACCCTCGTCTATGACGGCCGGGCCAGGACCTATGCGGTCACCACGGCCACGGACGGCCAGACCACGGTCTTCCCCAAGCCGGGTGCGGACAAGGCCACGGCGGCCAAGGCGCTCGCCCAGGCCCTGTCGGCGGCCCTGAAGCCTGCGGGCTATCCGGCCAAGGCGGACCTGGCCAGGGTGAACTGGCCCGTGACCATCGGAGTGCTGTTCGTGCTGGTCCTCTATGTGACCATGGTCTACGGCCCCATCGCCGCCTATCTGGTGGAGCTGTTCCCGACCC